>SEDW01000300.1 GCA_004193325.1 Pseudomonadota bacterium
GCCAATTCAAAGATGCTGCTTGGAGTTCCGGCGAGAACCAATGCGGAAATACGTTTGTCGCCCACGGCTTCCCGTGCTGCGATAAAGCCGCCTAAAGAAAACCCATAAACACCGACCCGGCTGATATCAACTTCCGAACGACGCTCGAGCCAATCCATAGCGGCACGAAGATCTTCAACTTCTTTTTCGCCGTAACCAATCTGGTTGCCACCCGATTCCCCGTGAGCTCTCGTATCGTAGGTAAAGACCCCGAAGCCCTGGTCACGAAGCATGGTCGACACTTCCAAGACCTGACTGCGATTTGCACCAAAGCCATGCATCACGACGATGGTCTGACCGTTTTGCGAAGGCGTGTACCAGGCAGCAAGAGAAACACTGTCGGCAGTGAAGAATCGAACCGCCTCCCAGCTCTTATCCGGAAGCTCGAGATGTGCGGGCACGGGAGGGATAAGAGTTAATTCGTCGTTAACAATATCTTTCGCTTTGAAAGCAAGAACCAGAGCCAGGACCAGAATCGCCAGGGTAAGTCCCCAAGCGAAGGTCCGTTTCAATTTATATTTTGAATTTTGCATGGAATTTCCTGACGGTGAATTGGAAGAAAATCACCCCTTCCAAGCCCTCAGTTATAGCTTCTTGACGAAGATTGCAAGTCTGCCGTTCCTGGTTTTTTGATCATATTTTAATTCGCAAGGTCAGACCAGGTCCACCGCTCATCTTGCCAAAATGCAAGGCCTTGAGTATTCTGGAGGCAGAACCAAACTCGCGAACAAATTCAGCGCTTTGCGATCTGATTGCCCCATGATGAAGAGAGGGAATTTTTGTGATTACCGGACTTCGCTACATCACCCTAGTGGTCAAAGATATTGAGACGAGCCTTGCCTGGTACTGCGAAAAGATGGGCTTTGAAAAGAGAATGGATATCAAAAAGCCTGGCTCGCGCTGGGTTTCCATCGGTATCGCGGGGCAAGCCAATCCCGAAATCATACTTCAAATCCCGAGCGCCGAAGAGCATGGTGATCAGTTCGAGAAAAAAAATCGCCAGATCGGCAATACCCCAACCTGGGTTTTGACCGTAGACGATTGCTTGAAGACTGTAGAGGAATTCCGAGCGAGAGGAGTTGAAATCGCTGAAGAACCCAATGAAACGCCTTGGGGCGTGACGGCATTGATCAAGGACCTCTACGGAAACTGCTTTAGTCTTAGCCAATCCTTTTAGATCTCTTGATAAGCCGCCTCAAGTCCTCTTCTATACATAGTTTAGGCGGCTTTCTTCTTGGGCAAATCACAGCCTTCCAAGAGCGCAAGAAGGAACGCTTCATCCTCCTGCATTCCGGCCGCTATATAAGATTTCATTGTGCGTTTGTATTTCTTCGCGCAGGCACTGTCGAGCATACCGTCGAGGTAAGCTTCGATGATGCGTGGATGCACGTAACACTTTTTACAAACACTCACCGTATTACGCAGAGCTTTCGCCACCTCGGTAATCGCAGCCTTGACGTTTTTATTTCCTTTGGTCATCGAGGTCGGTGGCTCAAACTCACGCAGGACCTTGGCAGCAAGAACCGAAGCACACCAGGTTCTAAAATCTTTGGCGGTAAATGAATTGCCAGTGACTTCACCCAGAAATTGATTGATATCACTCGAACCTACGGGGCGAGGGTGTCCATCTTCATCGATATATTGAAAGAGCATCTGTCCCGGCAAATCCTGACAACGCGAGACGATACGTGCAATTCGAGGATCCTTCAGCGTGACCTTGTGCTGGACTCCACTTTTCCCTTTGAATTCGAATTTTACAGTTCCGTGGTCGATCTCTACATGCTTGTCGCGAATCGTAGTGAGACCGTAGGATTTATTTTGTTTTGCGTAGGACTCATTGCCGATTCGAATCAGAGTCGTCTCAAGAAGGTGGACAACAGTGGCGACGACCTGAGGCTTCGAAAGCGCTTTTGCTTTGAGATTGCTTTGAATGGTCGTGCGAATCGTTGGCAAGGTTTTGCCAAAGATCAGCATCTTATCAAACTTACTGCCATCGCGCTGGGCTCGCCAGAGGCTGTGATAACGATACTGCTTACGGCCTCGTTCATCGCGCCCTGTAACCTGAATGTGACTCTTTGGATCAGGGGAGATCCAAACGTTTTCCCAGGCAGGAGGAATCACCAGGGACTTGAATCGTTGTTTTGTCTTTGGGCAAGACACTGTCTTACCTTTAGCATCAAGGTAGCGAAAGTGTTTGCCAACGCGTTTGCGCACGAATCCCGGCTCAGTCGTGAGCGTGTAATTCAATCCGGCAAGATCCGCTTCTTCCTCTGGACTTAACTTAAGTACATTCGATCCACGTTTTGCTTTAGTCATGACTTACCTCGTGCGCCCAATTGCGTCTCAAGGCCTCGATTGCATTTCTCTTGCCAAGTCTTCAGGCTACGAGTTCAGCAAGTCTTGAACTCAGAATAATGCGTCAATTTTTCTTAAACGATGGTTTATTGCGCCAATGAGTCCCGGCAGAGGCTTATACTGAAGTCGGCACTGAAGGAAACGCCCTACGGCTTTGCATACTCTTGAGGACAGGGAGACGTTCACCTCTTCGTGAACGCCTCCTGACATCAGCCCATCTCGCCAATGCTCATGAGCTGGAGTATCGGCCGGCCCAATTCACGAGAACGCGCCCGATCGATATGAAACTGGATTCGCCAATCATTGAAGTCGAAAGGATCGATCAGTGTTTGTTCCACCTTGAAACCTTTGCCGTCCGCTGTCGGCGTAAGCCGGCAGTACTGCGGATGACGGGCCGCGCGATCGGTGGTGATCTGCTGACGTTCTGGATAGAAGCCCGACATAGCCTCATGAAGCGATGCCACGGTCCACTGCGGAGCATCTTCCTCAGGAGAAGGCTCAACGATCGAAAGAGCCGTTTCGTAATCCCTGGCGGCCATCGCCCGAATGAAGCGGAAGACTTCGTTTCTGACGAGAACAGTAAAGGAGCGCATGTCTCGGGTGACATCGGGAGCTTCGTCCTTCTTCTCTTCCGCAGCTTTATCATTCGCACTGATGTAGGCGGGGTTACGCATGCGTTCCCACTCATCAAGCAGACTCGAGTCGATATTGCGAATCATCGTGCCGAAATAATCGATCATCGCTTCGATCTCTTCGCTGCGATAGGACTCAGGCACAGTCTGCGACAAGACCTTATAGACTTCGGTCAGGTAGCGGAGGAGAAGCCCCTCAGCGCGTTGCTGATCGTAGTCACGGATATATTCATCAAAGGATTGAAAGGTTTCGTACATTTCCCGAGCGATGGATTTCGGGCGAATGTTTTCGTTGCCGACCCAAGGGTGAGCGGCGGAGAAAGCATTGAAGGTGTCGTAAATGAAATCCCGGTTTGGTTTGGGATATTCCATCTTCTCAAGCTCGGCGATTCGCTCCTCGTATTCCACTCCATCGGCTTTCATCTCGGCCATCTTCAAAGTCTTGAGGCGATCGAGCTGTTTACGGAGAATGATTTCTGGATTCTCAAGGATCGATTCCACCAGAGTGAGCAGATCGAGAGGAAAATCCTCAGCCATCGGATCCATCAGCTTCAGAGTATCGAGGAGATAGAGGGACAGGGTCTGATTCAAAGAAAAATCAGTCTGCAAATCCCGGTCAATCAGAAGCTTTTTGTTGCGGCTCTCGGTTGTATATTCAAATTGAATGATACCGCGCTCGACGAGCGAACGGAACATTTGAAAGGCAGTCTTGGCGAGAGTGCGCTTCGACTGCGGCGTCTCATGACTGTCTTTGATCAACTGTCTCATGGCTCGACAGCCATCGCCAGGACGACTAAGAATGTTGAGAAGCATCGCATGCGAGACGTGAAAGCGCGACACCAGGGGCTCAGCTGGTGCTGCGATGAGCTTATTGAAGGTGTTGACGTCCCAATGCACATATCCTTTTTCGGGAGGCTTTTTCCGAACGATCTTACGCAGCTTTTTGGGATCGCCGCCGGCTTTGGCTTCGAGCATCTTATTCTCGGCCACATGTTCAGGCGACTGGACGACGACAGAACCGAGGTTATCGTAACCTTTTCGTCCGGCACGGCCACTGATCTGCTGGAAGTCCCGAGCGCTGAGAATGGTCGACTTGCTGCCATCGAATTTGCAGAGCTTGGTGAAGAGCACAGTTCGAATGGGAACGTTCACACCAACGCCAAGCGTATCCGTGCCGCTGATGATCTTAAGAAGACCCTTCTGCGCAAGCTGCTCGACAAGCAATCGATATTTCGGCAGAAGACCGGCATGGTGAAGGCCGATTCCGTGTTTAAGAATTCTCTGAACTTCACGGCCGTAGGGACTCGAGAACTTCACATTGGTCAGAGCCGCCGCGATCGCCTGCTTTTCCTCCTTGGTCGAAAAATCCATCGACATCAGATTCTGAGCTTCTTCCGCTGCATCGCGCTGCGTGAAGTTGACGAGATAAATAGGGGTCTTGCCCTCACTGACGAGTTTGCGAATCGTCTCGTGCAAAGGATTTTCCTGGTAGATAAAATCGAGAGGTACCGGACGATCCTGGCTCTTCACAACCGCAGTCGGACGATGCGTGAGATCATTCAAAACTTTTTCAAAGAAATCCGTATCACCGAAAGTCGCAGACATCAGGAGAAAGCGTGACTTGGGCATGGAGAGGAGAGGAATCTGCCA
>SEDW01000301.1 GCA_004193325.1 Pseudomonadota bacterium
ACATCTTTACAGAGGGGCAGAAGAGCCTCGAGTTCGTTGGTCGTAAGGGCTTTCGGATCACTGACGTGGAGCAGACGATCGACGGTGGAAAGAGGGGCAATTTCGTTTTGCAGGACAACAGCTGCCACTCCGAAACTAAAGTCCACCGCATCCTGTTTCAGGACCGGCATCTCCACAACCGAACTCCGCACGATGCCTTTGCCGTCTGAGTCGTAGGAATCACTTGCGCCGACGAAGACAGCCTCGGCTTCGACGTTACCGCTATATTTTTCGACGCTGCTTTTCGTCTGATTGGGAAGGCTTGGCCGTTCCTCAGCACAGGCTGCGCTTAGCATGAGCGAGATAATACTGATGGTTAACAGTAAATTCATAGACTGAGCCGTCTCCCCACACTTCGGTGCAGGATTCATTTTCGGCATAAAGGGGAAGGAGATTGACCAGAACTTTGAAAGAGATACTTATCATTGTAAGATCAATGGGTTATCCAGATCAATTTAGGCTCAATTGGGCTGTTGTCGGGAAAGGGTGTTAAGAAATTGGGGCAGTCCCAGGCGATAAAAAAATGGGCCTGCTTCGGAAAGCAGGCCTGAAAACCAAGAGATCAAACCTCAAACAGAAACTTTTATTCAGCATGAGGATCCGCACAAAATAATAGTCGGAGCCCGCTATGGAGCTAGCTCACGAAGCGCTCTCCTCGTCGTCCTTGATATTGGGATCGCTGCGGAGACGTTTGGCAACGTTGATGGCGATCAGCGTGCGCACGAGTTGAGTTGGGTTAAAGATGAGAGAACTCAAGTCCCCAGTCTTTTTAATTTCAATGATGCCAGCCTTCGCCGCAGCTTCAAAGGCCGCCGGATCAGGTTTGATCTTCGTTAATTTCTCGAAGTTGAGGAGAAGGAGGTCGTAATCGACGCTGTTTGATTTCTGAATATCGCCTTTGGTCTTCTGCACGTAATCGCGGAGGCCATAGATGACTTTGCGATAACGAAAAGGGATTTCACTTTGCAGAAGCTTTCGGTTCTTGCCGGCTTTTGCCGAACGGATAAATTCCGAATACCATTTGAAACGCGCAATATTACTCGTCGCCAGCATTTCCAGATTATTATCCGGATTGATTTCGACCTTCACCATACCAAGATTGGTAAAGACGGCGAAGATCTCTTTGGTCATCTCCGGCCCGTAGCCAAGGCACTTATCAATCAACTCAAGCAGGGGCTCGACCATAACAATTTCCTTGTTACCGTCCAGCTTCTTGATGATGAGCTTATAGACTTCGCAAGCCGTGTCCGAGATCTGCACGGACATGCTCAGGCGATTCATCGTCTTTTCGAGGATCGCCGCGCGTTCACTCTGCAGCGTTGCAATCTGATCATTGGACTGCCCAAGCCTCAGCGCGAACTCTTTGAGTACGAGTTGAATCCAGCCCGGCAGATTTGATAAGGGATCCTGCCCTTTGTCCTTCTCGATCAACAAGCCTTCGACTTCTGTACGGGCGCGGGCTGACGCCAACCGATTGGCACCGTTGAAGAAGCTAAGGAGGCCGACTATCTCGCCCGGATTCTGAAGAGTGAGGAAGACTTCGCCCTGATCCGTTTTTTTAACGATTTCGACTTGGCCTTCGCGTACGACGAACAAGGCGTTGCCCACTTCGTTCTGCCTGAAGATGATTTCGCCTGGCTGAAAGTGTTTCAGGGTTTCCATAGGGTTTCCTTTCATGCTTAGACCTAGTGTAGCAGAAACTCAGTCCGGCGTAGACGTCAAGCTTACATATTGCGTGCAAGATCAGCTGCAGCCTAATCTGAGCCTAGATAATCCCTGAGTAAACGAGGCTGATCATGACGCAGACGATTCCTGTATTCGCTCCCTTCGATTTGGAACTTATTTCCGAGATTACTCTGCACACCGAAGCGGAAGTGGAAGGCCTTTTGAATCGCGGCTATGCCCTCGCCCATCGCTTAAAGCCTTTTCCCAAACATCAGCGCATCGATTTTCTCGAACGTGTGAATGAAGTCCTCAAGAAAAAAGCCCCGGAATTTGTCCAACTCATCGCTCGCGAAGGTGGCAAACCCGTTAAAGACGCTCAGGTCGAAGTCCAACGTGCGATCGAAGCAGTTAGAACCAGCATTGGCGCTCTTCACCAGTGGCATGGCCACGAAGTCCCGATGGGTCTCAACGAGACCTCGAGCCAGATCCTCGCCTTTACCCGTCGCGAACCGCGCGGCCTGGTCCTCGCCATCAGTGCTTTTAACCATCCCCTGCTTCACGTCGTCCATCAGGTCATCCCTGCTCTGGCGATCGGTTGCCCGGTGCTGATCAAGCCTTCGCTTAAAACGCCCCTCACCTGTCAGCTCTTTGTTGACCTGCTGAAAGAATGTGAACTGCCCGAAGACTGGTGTCAGATCCTTCTCACTCACGACGGGCTTACCGAAAAACTCGCGAGCGATCCCCGCATCGCTGTCCTTTCCTTCATCGGCTCATCAACCGTCGGCTGGCGTCTTCGGTCCAAGGTTGCCCCCGGCGTCCACACTCTGCTTGAACACGGCGGAACTGCCCCCGTTGTCATCTGCGAAGATGCGCAGATCGAGGCCAGCATTAAAGCTTTGACTCGCGGCGCCTTCTATCACGCCGGTCAGGTCCCCGTTTCGGTGCAGAATATTTTCGTACATTCGAAAGTGATGAGAAATTTCACGGAGCAAATGGTGGCCGCTGCGGAATCGATGCGAGTCGGTGATCCTCTAGATGCTGCGACGGACATCGGACCCCTGATTCATCCCAAAGAAGTGGAACGAGTCGAACGCTGGATTGAGGACGCTGTGGCTAAAGGCGCTCAGGTGGCTTTGAAAGGGATGCGCAGTGGCAAGACCTGCCTCTCGCCAACCATTCTCTGTGAAGCGCCGTTCAACACGCCTTTTTATGAAGAAGAAATCTTTGGCCCGGCGGTGGGGATTTATTCCTTCCACGAACTCGAAACTGTCCTTGCCCGGATCAATAATAGCCGTTTTGCCTTTCAGGCCTCGATTTACACACAAAATATCGACCGTGGCCTTCGCTTCATGGAACGCGTTCACGCAGGAGCCGTGATGATCAACGAGTCGGCGGCTTTCCGCGCGGACTGGATGCCTTCGAGCAGCCTCAAACATTCCGGTCAGGGCGTGAGAGGCGTCCTTCCCAGCATGATGGAATTGAGTTATGAAAAACTGGTCGTCACGAAATCGTCGAGTCTCATGCCTTAATATTGGAGAGCATTTATGCAATATCGTCGTCTCGGTCGCTCGGGTCTCAAGCTGAGCGAATTATCCTTTGGATCATGGGTGACCTTTCACAACCAGGCCGGTTATGAAAGCGCCCGCGATATGATGGCAGTCGCTTATGAGTCCGGAATCAACTTCTTTGACAACGCCGAAGTCTATGCCGAAGGCCAGTCGGAAATCATCATGGGCAAGGCCCTCAAAGATCTCGCCTGGGGTCGCGATACCTATGCCGTGTCCTCCAAGGTCTTCTGGGGTGGTCCAAAGCCGACCCAACGCGGCCTCAGCCGTAAACATGTGCGAGACGCCTGCGATGCTGCTCTCCGCCGTCTGCAGGTCGATTACCTCGATCTCTACTTCTGCCACCGACCGGATATCGACACGCCGGTTGAAGAAACGGTTCGCGCGATGCATGAACTCGTGCTGCAGGGAAAAATTCTCTACTGGGGAACGTCCGAATGGAGCGCGCAGATGATCTTCGAGGCGCACGGTATTGCAAGGCAGTACGGTCTCACGCCCCCGACGATGGAGCAGCCCGAATATAACCTCTTCCATCGCGAACGCTTTGAGCATGAATATGCGCGCTGCTACAGCGAACTCGGAATGGGTACCACGATCTGGTCCCCTCTGGCGTCGGGTCTTCTCACCGGCAAATACAATCAGGGAATTCCCAAAGACTCGCGGGCCACTGTCAAAGGCTATGAATGGCTTAAAAACAATTTCGAATCGCCGGAAGGCAAAGAGAAAATTGAAAGGACCAAAGCCCTCGAAGGTCTCGCCAAGGAAGCCGGCATGAGTCTCACTCATCTCTCACTCCTCTGGTGCCTGCATAATCCAAACGTGAGCACGGTCATCCTCGGTGCCTCTCGGACGGAACAGTTGAGAGACAACCTCGCTGCCCTTAAAGTCGCGAAAAACTTTGATACATCACTCGTCGAACGGATCGAGAAAATTATGCAAAACAAACCAACGGCTTGGACTCATAACGCTTGAAGACGTGGGGAGCTTAAGCTCCCCTATTCGCTCCCTTTTTTAGCTCCGCCAAGATTACCTGAATAACCTCCCCCTTTCGCCCTTCACAATTTCATCTGCAGCCGCCTTGACTTCCGAAGGATCAGACTCATATTGATCTTGGAAAAGAGGAGGGACTCTATGGACTTCAATCGATTTACCGAACGAACCCAACAATCTATCAAGGACGCTCAGCGTCTCGCTATATCGCTTGGCCATTCTGCGGTCGACGTGGATCACGTTGCCAAAGCTTTGCTTGAGCAGGAAAACGGCATTGTGCCCAAGATTTTGCAGCGTATGGAGATTCCACTCGACCGGGTGAAGAATTTTCTGCAGCAGGAGCTTGAGAAGAAGCCAAAAATTTCGGGCCCTGGCTATGATCCCGAAAAGATCATGTTGAGCCAGCCGCTTTCAACTTTGCTCGTCAAGGCTGAGGATGCAGCGAAGAAACTGAAAGACGAATACGTTTCTGTGGAACACGTATTCCTCGAAATCATTCGGAGCGGCACGGGTTCAGCTTCGGGCCGCATTCTAAAAGAATTTAATATCAGCGAGGAACGCTTCCTCGACGGTCTCTCGGCATTGCGCGGCAATCAAAAGGTTCGCAGCGCGAATCCTGAGGCGACCTACGATGCTCTGAATCAATACGGAATGGATCTGGTGAACGCTGCGCGTTTGGGCAAACTCGATCCCGTCATCGGCCGCGATCAGGAGATCGCCCGGGTGATTCGTATCCTGAGCCGTAAATCGAAGAACAATCCCGTGCTCATCGGTGAGCCGGGTGTGGGTAAGACCGCTGTGGCCGAAGGCTTGGCGCAACGTATCGTCAGAGGCGATGTGCCTGAGGGGCTCAAAGACAAACA
>SEDW01000302.1 GCA_004193325.1 Pseudomonadota bacterium
ATAAAGATCCCAGTTCGATGCAAAACGAGCCGCTCGGAGTCGAGCAGGTAAAAACAGCCATAGACTCTTTCTACAGGTCAACCGCGGCGCGCCTTGTCCACTTAGGCTTTGACCGTGATAAAATATGGCTGGATCCCGGAATCGGCTTTGGCAAAAACGATGCGGCTAATCTATATTTAATACGGGATGCTATGCAGAGAGCGGCTGAAACGCCCATAGCGCTTGGAATCTCGAGGAAGTCTTTTATCGGACGTTTACTCGATATCGAGTCGCCCCTGGAGCGGGACGCCCCTTCCAAAATGCTCGAACTCGCATTTTTGTTTTCGGGTGTGAAAGCGGTGCGTACCCATAACGTCAAGCATCTCTATCGCCTCAAGAATCTACTCAAGCCTTAACTGCAGCTGTTTCGAGGATGCACGATGTCCGAGCTTTACCACAAGATTGGTTACTGGGCCCTGGTCGACATAGGCATCATTGCGATCATTATCTACCAGCTGCTGCTCCTTATCCGCGGCACCCGCGCCATGCAAATGGTCCTCGGCATTCTGATGACCGTGGGTTTTGCCTTCTTCATCTCGCAGATCTATCCCCTCACCACCCTCAAGTGGTTGATGGACAAATTCTATTCCTCGATCATCATCATCATCGTTATCCTCTTTCAGGAAGACATTCGCCGCATGCTCAGCCGCATGGGGAAGAAGACGGTTTTCCCAACTCAGGAACAGGTGTCCTCCAAGCAGATGCTGGATGAAATCGCCCGCGCCTGTGCCGCTCTCTCCTCGAAGAAGATCGGCGCGCTGATCATTATCGAAAGAAACATTCTGCTCACCCGCTATGTGGATGTCGGGATCCTCATCGACGCCAAGGTAAGTAAAGAGCTTCTGCTGGCGATCTTTCACCCCACCGCTCCTATCCATGACGGGGCGATCGTTATTCAGCAGGGCCGTATTGCAGCTGCTGGATGCTTTTTGCCACTGACCCGTGACGAAGATGTCGATCCCAACTTTGGGACGAGACACCGCGCGGCAATTGGTATTTCCGAAGAAACCGATGCAATTTCGGTCGTCGTTTCAGAAGAAACGTCGTCGATCTCCATAGCTGTCGACGGTATCGTCGTCAGAAAGAGCGATGCGAAAGACCTTCGTAAATCGCTCACTCAGCTCCTCAACACGGAAACGGCTGATGGCAATGAAACAGCAATTGGTGCGGTGAAAAAGACGAAGTGCCGAAGCGTCTGACGGCAGAAGTCGTTGTGCCTCCCGGCAAAGTCGGTGAGCATCGCGTTCGCCTCTCCAAAGACGATGTGAAAAACCTCAACGAACGACTCGAGCTCATCATTCACGAGCCTAACCTCGTCCTTTACGTCGATAAGCTGATGGAACGCTCGGTACCGATCAAGGAAACGCTCCACGGTGCGCCAGCTGAAGGTTATACCGTGGAAAAAGTCTCCATTGAGCCGAAGAACGTGATCGTCAAAGGCATTCGAAAAGATGTGATGGATCTCCGAACGATCTACACTGAACCGATGGATGTCACGAATCTTCAGCAAAGCAAATCGCAGGACGCGCGTCTCATCTCGCCAGGTCTCGGATCGGAAGCTCTCTCGCAGGAGACGGTGAAGGTCACGCTGCAGGTGGGGAACAGTAAGATCAATAAACGCTTCTCGAATATTCCGGTTGAAGTCGTGGGTGCTCAAAGACGCACCAAAATCACCCCGCAGGTTGTCTCGATACTCGTTCAGGGCGTGCCAAATGTTCTAAATAATCTGCAGCGATCCGACTTCAAAGCCTTCATCGAAGTCCGTAGCCTTGGGCCGGGCCGCTATGAAGAGGATATCAAAGTCAAAATCCCGCCGGAGACGGTCTTGATCGAGACCTTTCCCGAAAAGGGCAACGTCACGATTTTGGGCGACTAACAAGCGTTATCCCAGGGACCTGAAAAGCCTTTTGCCTCTATTGGAAATCAGCTAGTCTAGGAGCTCTCAAGCTTTTTTAGGCAAGGTTTCCATAGGTAAAGAGGTAAAAAAGTGGGTAAATATTTTGGCACTGATGGCATCCGTGGGAAAGCGAACGTCGCGCCCATGTCTCCCGACTTTGTCCTACGCTTAGGACAGGCCATCGGCCTTCACTTTCGCAACGCCTACCCGCACCCCAGAATTCTCATCGGCAAAGACACGCGCCGTAGCGGATATATGCTCGAACAGGCCCTCTCAGCGGGTATCTGCAGCGTCGGCGTCGACGTGCAGTATCTTGGGCCATTGCCAACGCCAGGCATCGCCTATCTCACACGCGGCATGCGCGCCTGTGCGGGTATTGTGATCTCCGCCTCGCATAATCCCTTCGAAGATAACGGCATCAAAATATTCTCAGATAATGGATTTAAGCTCCCCGATGAGATCGAGACCAAGCTTGAAAACATGGTCGATGATCCTAATCTCGCCTCGGATCTGCCGACGGGCATGAGCATCGGTAGCGCCAAGCGTATCGATGATGCAGTGGGACAGTATGCGGTCTTCGTCAAAGAGCAATTCCCCAAACACCTGACGCTCGACGGTCTGCGCATCGTCATCGACTGTGCGAACGGCGCTGCTTATAAAGTCGCTCCGAAGGTATTCTCAGAGCTCGGCGCTGAGATCTTTGTCCTCGGCAATCAGCCTGACGGTAAAAACATTAACTATCGTTGCGGCGCTCTTCATCCGCAAAACCTCACCGAAAAAGTGAAGCTCTACAAAGCCGATATCGGTATCGCCCTTGATGGTGATGCGGATCGACTCATCGTGGTCGATAACAACGGGGAAATCGTCGACGGCGACCAAATCCTGGCCATTTGCGCGCAGCATATGCATAGCGAAGGCAAGCTCAAGAAGTCCACCGTAGTTTCGACGGTGATGAGCAACATGGGTCTCGAAATTTCACTGCAGAAAATGGGCATCAATCTCGTGCGAAGCAAGGTTGGCGATCGTTATGTCGTCGACGAAATGCGCAAGGGGGGCTATAACCTCGGCGGGGAACAATCGGGCCACCTAGTGTTCGCTGATTGTTCAACGACGGGTGATGGAATCCTAGCGGCGCTTCATCTACTTGAGGTCATGCTCCTCAAGCAAAAGACGCTCGCCGAACTCAAAGGCTGTATGGAACTCTTTCCGCAGGTTCTCAAAAATATTCATGTCCAACACAAGAAGCCATTTGAGTCCTTGCCCGAAGTGCAAAAGCTGATCACCGATGCGGAACAGAAGTTAGGTCAGCGCGGTCGTGTGCTCGTTCGCTACTCCGGAACTGAAAATCTTGCGCGGGTGATGCTGGAAGGCCAGGACCATGCGCAGATCGAGGCAATGGCGAGCGAAATTATCAACGCGCTGGAGCGTGCTCAGAAACAATAGTCAGAGGAAGAGGAGGCCATCATGCGCCTTGGAGTCAATATCGATCATGTGGCCACCGTTCGCAATGCGCGCGGTGAATCGTATCCCAGTCCAGTTCAGGCAGCAGTCATGGCCGAACTCGGCGGTGCCGACAACATTACCTGCCATTTGCGGGAAGATCGTCGTCACATCCGTGATGCGGATGTTCGTCTTTTAAAGGACACGATTCAGGTGCCTTTGAACTTTGAAATCGCCGCAACCGAAGAGATGGTGGCCTACGCCTGTGACATCGTGCCTCACGCCGTCACGCTCGTTCCCGAAAAACGTCAGGAACTCACGACCGAAGGCGGTTTGGACCTCACCGAAGGCGTGAAGAAACTGGAAAACGATATCAAACGTCTTCGTGATAAAGGCATCCTCGTGTCTTTGTTTGTGGAAGCGGATCCGAAAGCCATCGCTGTTGCAGCCAAGATCGGTGCGCAGGCGATTGAGATTCACACCGGTCACTGGTGTACGGCGCTCGGGAAATTGCGCACAACGCCCGAAGCCTGGCGCCTCATTAAAGATCTTCAGGACGCCGCTCAGTTTGGTCATGACCAGGGCCTTCAGGTTCATGTTGGTCATGGTTTGAACTACGTGAACGCTGCCTGGATGCAGCTTCTGCCCTTCTGCGAAGAGGCTAATATCGGTCACGCAATTATTTCCCGCGCGCTCTTCGTCGGTCTGCCGCAAGCCGTGAAAGAAATGAAAGCTTTGATCAATAACGTCGAACATCGTCCTATCCGAGGAAACGGCTGATGCGAATCATTGCGAAGGACCTCATCTGCGGTGAGGCTGATCAAAAACTTTTGGAGCTTCTCCGCTCTGAGCTTGAGCCTTTGCCGCGCTATACGCTCTGGCTCTGTGGTGAGATGGGTGCGGGCAAGACGAGTCTTGTTCGCGCATTCCTCTATAGCCTCGGTCTATCGGATCGCACCCCTGTGGTGTCCCCGACCTACACGATCATGAACGAATATAAGGTTGGCAGTGATTGGTACGCGCATCTCGATCTTTACCGGGCGAGTCAGGGCTTTTCCCTCGACGAACTCGGCGTGAACGATATCCGGCCCTTTAAAGGCATTCTGGTCGAATGGCCCGAGCAGGCTGGCGAAGCGGAAATGCTGCCTCCGACCCACAAAATTTTTATTGAAACGATAAGCATGGAAGAACGAAGTTACACCTTCGCCGCCTGCGATTAATCCCGAGAAAGGGCTCTAGTATGACCATCAGCATGGATTTTCTCAAAGACCTTAAGCTTACCAATCAAAGTCTCGGTGTCTGCACCGGTACGCAGTGGTACGGTTCAAAGACTTCGGGCGCTTACGAATCCTTTTCTCCGGTTGACGGCAAGGTGATCGGTTCGGTTTATAAAGCGAGCCGCGAAGACTACGAAAAACTAGTAGGTATTACACAGAAGGCTTTCTCTGATTGGAAGAAAATCCCCGCTCCAAAACGCGGTGACATCGTTCGTCAGATCGGTGACGCGCTGCGCGAAAAGAAATCCGCTCTTGGCCAACTCGTGGCCTATGAGATGGGCAAGTCCCTTCAGGAAGGCCTCGGCGAAGTTCAGGAGATGATCGACATCTGTGACTTTGCAGTGGGACTCTCTCGTCAGATGTACGGCTCAACGATGTTCTCCGAGCGGCCGAATCACCGCATGTATGAGCAATGGCATCCCGTGGGTCTCGTCGGAATTATCTCGGCCTTCAACTTCCCGGTAGCAGTCTGGTCCTGGAACTCGATGATCGCTGCGGTGTGTGGCGACGTCTCGATCTGGAAACCATCTGAAAAAACGCCTTTGTCCGCAGTGGCCTGCTTCAACATCATGCAGGATGTTCTGAAGGCAAATAATGTGGCTGAAGGTGTCTTCACTCTTATCGTCGGTGATGTGGCTGCTGTTGGTGAGCCGATGGTTGCCGACACACGCATTCCTTTGATCTCAGCAACGGGTTCGACCCGCATGGGTAAGCAGGTTGGTGCGGTTGTCGGTGCTCGTCTTGGTCGTTCGCTCCTCGAGCTTGGCGGTAACAACGCGATTATCCTCACGCCAAACACCGATCTCAAACTCGCGGCTCCTGGTAT
>SEDW01000303.1 GCA_004193325.1 Pseudomonadota bacterium
CAATCGGCACGATCGACAGTAGCGGAGCACCGTATACCTCAGAGAATATGGTCGGCAGCATGTTGATGCGCTGCTTCGATGACATTTTCCCAACGGAACGTATGGTCCGAAAGCACTGGCCGACCTTCAAGGAAATCTCACCGATTCTCGCTTAATCAATTTTCATAAATCTCCGCAAGGCCTTCGATCCTTTGAGGATCGGAGGCCTACGGCTAATTGCTGACTTGTCTTTCTCCCGAACTTTAGGCTTGATGGAAATCTGAAAGAAACGAAATCGATTTCAGCAAACATAAAGGAGTCAGTCGATGATTACAAAGCAAGCGGACGTTCTGTGGAATGGCGATGGCAAAACAGGCAAGGGAGCGATCAGCACCCAAAGCGGAGTCCTCAAGGATGCCCCTTACGGCTTCACAGCTCGCTTTGAAGGCGGTCCTGGCACCAACCCTGAGGAATTGATCGGCGCGGCTCACGCGGGCTGTTTTTCGATGGCTCTGGCCTTTGCTCTCGCTGAGGCGGGCTTCAAGGCGACTGAGATCAAGACCAATGCCAAGGTCTCCATGGACAAAGAAGGCTCAGGCTTTGCCATAAAAGACGTGAAGCTGACCCTAAGCGCTAAGATCCCTGAGATCGATGACAAGAAGTTCCAGGAGATTGCTTCGGGTGCCAAAGCAAACTGTCCGGTCTCAAAGGCTCTTAAAGTGCCGATCAGTCTGACAGCGACTTTGAATTAATTCATGCAAAAAGCAGAAGCTTCCCCAGCGGGAGGCTTCTGCTTTTTTGTATCCGGATTTTGTCAGTCGAGACAGGACGGTTCAAATTCAAGGTTGAAATCGATCGTCACCTCATCCTGCATATCAACCCCAGGCACGAAGGAAAGGAGCTGTGAAATCTTGTCGACGAGGTTCACCCCATTCACTATGGGCGAGAGAACCCGCACATTGAGCTTGAAGAGCGAGGCCGGCGTTATGGAGATGAGGTCGGGCATATGCTTGATGAGAGCAGGCATTTCTATTTCTGTCGTTTGATCGCCTAGAGACAAACGTCCTTGAACAACAACATTTCGACTTTCATCGATCTTCATCGAAAGATCCTCTCCCGTAATCTTCGTGACCTTAAATCGAAAGGGCAGCGCCTCCGGCACTCCAAACACGAAAGAATTAATGCGTGCATCGCGGATCGGATCTTCCGAATCAGTTGATGACGAAACAAAATCAATTGTACTGGAAGCCTCGTTCCAGCTTTTGTTTTTGATATTGAGCCCGCCGATGATCGTGTTTTTTCCTGTGAGAGGAACCATGTTTCCCATCGCTGCGATCTTCATCGCGTGCCAGGAAATAGAAGAATTTTCTTTAGCGCGAAAATTCAATCCCGACAAACAGACGATAGGCGACTGATTGCCTGAATAAGCAATTCCCCGCAGAGGCACCTTATAGGTAGGAGCGCTGCCGCAGGCTCCTGATAGAAGCGCGACCGTAGCTCCCAGCACGACAACAAAACCCAAAACGTAACGATTCATGGCTTTAGAATCCCTCAAAGGATTAAGCTGTTTTTGAGCAATATTATTCTGGTGATAGTGTGCGACGGCTGAAACGCCCGCTTGCCGAGTTGTTCGGTTGAGCTTAGCGCTCTTTTGAGAAAAATTTTCAGAAGTTTTTAGACAAATGAATTCATTAGGGCTTTTGGAATGAAAACCCAAACATTACCCACGGAGAATTCTGCAAAGATAAATAATTTTTCTATTTAGAATTTTGCGATAGAGCAGACGAGAATAAAAAAACGTGCGCTGAGATTTTTTGTTGGTGATGAGAGACGCAAATTTTCGAAATGCGAAAAATTTGATTTGCCGAAAAAACTAGGCTAGCTTCGCTCCGAATTGAAAATTAAAAAGCTGCGCATCGACTGCGATCGCACATTCATTCTTGGAGTCATGAATGAAAACTCCCCTGCGTTTACTCTTTCTTCCATTCCTTTTCCTCTCGATTTTTACAGCCGCCTGCGGCGGTTCCGACGAATCCTCCGAAACGAAATGGGCCCACACAGCTGCAGCCTCTTCAATGTCCATCATCAATTCACGACTTAACTTTATCTCGCTCGACTTCAAACGCGATTACGAGAAGCTGTCGGTCTGTGTCCAGGATGCAACATATTTCAAAGGCAATGAGTTGCTCTTTGAAACCAAGCTTGCCTATGCCGCCTGGCTCGAAGCCAGTGGTCTTGGTTCGGCCTCTCAGTGGGACCATATAGAATTCGATCTTCAGTCCCACTGCGACATGAAGGACAATGCCTATAGCTCGGTCGTGGTCATCGGCGAGGAGATCCGGATCACCTCCGATCAGGAGATCGAAAAGACCTTTAAGAAGAACGTGGTCAGCTGCAAGAAAGTGGGACCTAGCGCCAGCTGTTCGACCGGCAACATGATCCTCGGTCTGGGCGGACCGGGTGGGATGAGTTATCGCTATTTCAAGCCAGAGATTTGGGACAGTGTCAGCAACCGCTCGCCGGCCACCATCATCCTGAGTCCTTTTGTAAAATGGACCTCGATGGCCAAGGACCTCTCGAAGACAGCTCTTAGTGCCTCTTACCTGAAGCTCGCAGCAAGGGCAGAGACGGTGACTTATGCCGAGCTCATTGCGTTCAACAAACAGCTGACCGTGAATGCGCTGAAGCTAAAGAATGACGGGCGCCTCGATACGATCGTTCAGGACTTTCTCAATAGCCCGGCCAAATCTCTGACTCAGAATTATCTCCCTCAGCAGGCCGCCTACCATGTGCTTCTCCACGAAGTTGGGCATCAGTTCGGAATGGATCATGCGGATAATCCCAGTCGGGATTCCGAGACAGGGACAGCTGGCAGCGCGACACTGGATAGCGCGAGCGGCAAATGGGAGACAGCAGTTTCCACGATGGCCTATGCGGAGGAATATCTGTATCTCACGGCAGACGATGTCGCGGGAATCAGAGACCTTGCGAGGAAAAACCTCGCTTTCGTAAAATCCCACAGAGGACTCTGAGCCTTAATCTTTTGGACTTCATGAGTAGAATTCGGGGCACTCGCAATGGGCGGGTGCTTTTTTTTCATGGGTCGAGACCAGTGCGATTTGGCTTGTCCGCAAAATCCCACTCGCCGGAATAATCCCACAGATTTTTCCTAGAAAGAATAAGCTTAGAGGCCTAAGATTCGATAATGATGAGAAAGGAAAACTGGCACCAAAAGTGAATAGTCATCGTCAAACAGAAAAGTCTGCCAGCGATATTCGCCTTTTCGTATGCAAGGATGCACAGATGAATGTATCGATTCAAAAACTATGTCTGACAATTTTCCTTTCGCTTTCTTTCCACCCGCTCCTGCAGGCCGCTGAGAGTGAAACGAAGAAAGCCGAAGTAGAACCCATGGGCACTTTCGAGAAGATGAACTTCATGCGAAAGATGATCAGCCCCGGTCTCGACTTGAAGAATGCCGGCGAGGCCGTAGAGAAGGCCAACAAGCAAATCGAAGCAGAGTTTACCCTCGAAAAAGTGGATGAGGCCAAGGTCAAAGTCGCGACTGGCGAAGCGAAAAAGGCGATGACAGGCATGGTCCTAGCGATGAAAAATCTCTTTGCGGTCATGAGTGAATTCATAACTCCCGCACGCATAAATCAAATGAAAGAGGCGGAAGCAAAGAAGCCTAAAGCTGAGCCAGAGATAGTGGAGGACAAAGACGAAGCCCTACAAATTCCGGCCAGCTTCTCTCCGGAACAGATTAAGAAGATCAGGGCTATGAAGGCCAAAAACCTCCCAAGAGTGGACGCTATCAAAGCGAGCATCGACTTTAAAAAAATGGATTTTATGTCCAACCTCATGACGACCTCGGACGAGGAGAAGAATAAGATACTTGTGAAGATCGAAGAGTCGGGAACGAAGTCGATAGATCTCGAGGTTGAAGAGTATAGCGAGATGAGGGCTTATCTTTCGGGGGCGGAGATGAAGACCTTTTTCACCTTGCAGGATCAGGTCAAAGCGAAGCAGCAGAAGGCGCGGGAGGAGAAGATGGAAGCCATGAAAAAGGCAAAAGCCAAAGATCCGGCCTGACCCAAATAATTCTATTCGCAAAAAAGCCTGACGATCACTCGTCAGGCTTTTCTTTATCTTAAGAGCATCTGGCTAAGAAATCTCAGAAGTAAGAAGTCAAGAACACGCCTGGACGGATTGCTGTCACGTCAGCAGCTGATCCTGAGCTTGTGAGGTAGGAAAGGCGTGCGCCGATTTCCATGCCTGGGTTGAGGAGGTACTGACCCATTGCAACGAACTCAGACTGATCGTCGCCACTTGCACCGTCTGTGTCGGTGGTTGTGATGAAGGCAAACTCAGCCGAAACTTGCTCGGTGAAGCGAGACTCAAGGTGAAAGCCGAGAGCGGTTTCATCTTCAGCTTTAACAGCTGATGGAGCGAGGCTCGAGGTGTCGCGTTGGAAGAAGCTCAAACCAAGGGCAAGAGCTGGATTCAAACGGTAACGACCGTGGAGACCAAAGCTTTGTGCTGAGTTGTTTTGTGGCTTGTTGTCGTCTTTGTTTTCGGTGTTAAAGACGAGAGTCGCTTCCCAGAGGTCCTGGTGAAGGGTTGCACCAACTGTGAAGTAGTTGAAGCTTGTGTCGCTGTTGCCGCCGCCTGGA
>SEDW01000304.1 GCA_004193325.1 Pseudomonadota bacterium
TCGTTGTTTCCGTGCGGCCAGAGTTTGGTCTCCAGATCAGGATTCATCCAGGGATGCATCGCGGTTGGTAGGAGACAGGCATTCCACTTTTCGAGGAATTTATTCATGAACACGATCTGTTCCTGAAAATCCTTTTGCATGCGGACGAGATCTTTTTGCGGGCCGTTGCACTTGAACTCGAGGACGTGCATGACGAGTTCATTTGAGACATCGATGCGGCCCAAGGAGAAATCGTTTTGGATATGGCCGCTCAAGCCCTCGATCACCTTGTCACAGATCGGCATAACGTCGAGCGTGTCGCGGTTGACGAGCATGTATTCCATTTCGATGCCGTAGGCTTCGAAGAGATGCAGGAGCTTACTCATTCGCTAAATCCTTTCGATTTTTGCTCGAGACGTTTGACGAATACCGCGATAATTTCATCGTAGAGAGACTGCTTCATCACCTTGTCCTCGACTCCGGCATCAATACTCGGATTGTCGTTGACCTCGATAATGTAGTACTTGCCGTCCTTTTCCTTGATATCGAGACCATAGAGCCCATCCCCAACAGCAGCTGCGGTACGAAGAGCGAGGGCCACCAGTTTCGGGTTCATCTCTTCCATGGGAAAGGTCTCGGCGTGACCAAAGTCGAGTTCGTCGGCTTTTTGGTTATAGATCTGCCAGTGGCCGCGGGCCATGTAGTACTTACAAGCGTAGAGGGGCTTATTGTCGATGACCCCGATTCGCCAGTCGAAGGGCGTTGGCATAAATTCCTGCGCGATCACAAGGTCGGATTCCTTGAGCATCGCTTCGGTCTTCTCGATAATGTCTTCCCTTGAAGTCGCTTTCACAACCCCTACTGAGAAGGCACTATCGGGCTGCTTCAGAACGCAGGGAACCGGCAATTTCTCGAGCAGTTGCTCGAGGTTTTTTCTGTGAATGATAAAAGACTTCGGCGTCGGAATATGGTGCCGCTTCAACAGCTCAGCGAGAAAGACCTTATTCGTACAGCGAAGTATGGACTCAGGATCATCGATGACGACAAGACCCAGCGCCTTCGCCTTTTGCGCAAAGCGGAAGGTGTGATGGTTGACGTTGGTCGTTTCCCGGATGAAAAGCGCATCGTATTCGGCGAGACGGCGAAGATCATCCGGACCGATAATATCGACTTCAATCTGCTGGTTTTGAGCTGCTTTGATAAAGCGCTGAATCGCCTTGTCATCCGATGGCGGCAGAGCCTCGTCGGGATTTCGAAGAATGGCAAGACTGTAGCGAGCGGACTTGACCGGTTTTTTGATCGTCGCGTTTTTGAAATAACTCTCAGCAAAGTAGATGAGATCGACTTTGTGCGAGCGCGGCACATCCTTCAAACTGATGGGACCGATTGAGCTCAGGAGCCATTTGTTTTTCTTGGAAAACTTGGCGCGAATCAGCGGCGACGCAAAGTATTTGTAGAGTTCGGCCGCGAGCTTATCGTATTTCCGGGCAATATTTTTGCCGAAATAGATCGAGAGTTCAAAGGTGTCCGACTTGATGTCAGCCAGAGATTTTTGCACCAGCGCATCAAGATTATCGGACGTAATTTTGACAAAGGCCTTCGTCTTCATCTCCTGGATGGTACTCAGGGATGGAATAGGCTTCTGGCCGCGAGCGGCGGCCAGGAGAGAGACGTAGTAACCGGATGTTTGATAGCGATAGGATCGACAAAGGTTGAAAACCCGGTAATTTTTCGATTCCTGAAAATGTTCTTCTATAAAATAATCAATGTCGCTCACAACCTCAAAGTCGCCCAACTGCCTGGGCCACTCGTCGACTGACTCAACGACGATGAGATTCTTCATTTACCAGGCTCTCTTTCTGTTTAATGACGAGAAGATTCGCGTCGTAAGTCATCACGCCCAGCATGATTGCACAAATCAAACGGGGAATGGGCACGGTGTAGGTTTGGATATCGGAAATGTTGTTTGGAAAATAGGGGTCGGTGATCTGCGCGGTTCGAGCATCCATGTCAATGCCTGTAATCAGCACGAAATGCCCGGCAGGACGCCCTTTTACATCATCATTCGCCGTCGTGATTGGATCTTCCCGCATCGACTTGTAGAGGTAGGTCGAACTCAATCCTGCGATCACAGGGCGACCTTCCTGCAAGAGAGACACGAGGAGATTGGCGGTAAGGTCCTCGAATTTGAGAACTCCCCCATGCTCCAGAAAATCGAGATAGCCATCACTTGCATAGCGAAGGCGACGATTCTTCTTAAATTTCTTCTGAAGCTTGAGTTTGGCAATCATGTCTTCGTTATTCAGATCAAACCAGGTCGGATCAAAAACGTTCACATTGAAAGACCAGATTTCAGCGACATAACCACGACGCAAAGCGTGCGAGCCTAATTTTGAGGCATAGGTGCCGCCTTCTTCCAGCATCGATACTTCTGCTATCACACCTTCAAGCGAGATGCCGTCGGCGTAGAAGTTATAGATCGACTGGAGACAGGTAGGACCACAGGTGACATCGTCAGGCTGTTTTCCCAGCGGGATTTTTAATTTAATCGTTCGTTTCTCAGTTCCCATATTGATTCCTACACCTGTGAACCGCTCCTGCTTCAGCAAGACAGGAATTCGCATGGATATCTTAAATTAAAAAAGGGGACCTATTCTGGAAATAAACTTCTTAAAGGCTTTGGTCAACCTGTCAGTGGGATCTTAGCATTTGGTGGTTTTAACAAAAAAGGCATTTTTGCGAATCGCCGAAAGGCGCTATGGATTGGAGGAATCAAAAATCATTTTTCAAAATATTTTCAAGATCTCTCAAGGTCTTTCCACTCGCCGATTGAGTGACTGCAAAACACGAATTGAGCTTGCTTTGTCCAGAGAATGATGAAGGCTGATATTCGTTGTCTTTAAGCCAATGCCTCAGACTTGTGTCGGCGCTGTTTTTTGCCGTGAATT
The DNA here is from genome assembly GCA_004193325.1 of Pseudomonadota bacterium. GTDB lineage: Bacteria > Bdellovibrionota_B > Oligoflexia > Oligoflexales > Oligoflexaceae > Oligoflexus. The sequence goes on from SEDW01000304.1 coordinate 2,928, forward strand.
TGCTGAACCAGAGCGTCATTGCAAGTCATAGGACCTGCCTGTATAAGAAATGCAAATTTACCGGTCATAGGGGCGAGACGAATATGCTTACACAAGATGCTTTGACAGGGAAACACGCACTGGTTTGCGGAGCTTCCCAGGGGATAGGACAAGCCTGCGCGATAGAACTCGCCAAGGCGGGTGCCCGTGTCACCGTTCTCGCTCGAAATAAGCAAAGCCTTGAAAGCACTCTCGCAAATCTTGCTCAATATGGCTCGGGCCACAAAGCTGTGATCTGTGACCTCAGTGATATGCGTCAGCTCAGCAGCATTCTGCCTACGACTTGTGCCGATGTTGACATCCTCGTTTGCAATAGTGGAGGTCCTGCCCCGGGCCCGATGACGGCAGCCGAGGCGCCTGCTCTCGAAGCCGCCTTCACTCAACATGTCCTTTCGAATGTGGCGTTGATTCAAGCCTGCAGCGTTCACATGAAAAAACAAAAATACGGCCGGGTGATCAATATCATCTCCACCTCCGTTAAAGTCCCTTTGCCTAACCTCGGCGTATCGAACACGGTCCGCGCGGCGATGGCGAGTTCGGCAAAGACCTTTGCGAACGAGCTGGGCGCGTTTGGAATCACGGTGAATAACATTTTGCCTGGATTCACCAAGACCCAGCGGCTCGAACAGATTATCCAAAACAATCAGGCGAAGACCGGTAACGAGAGAAGTGAAGTCGAAGACGGCTTTATGAAAGACGTTCCGGCTAAACGATTCGGCGAAGCTCAGGAGACAGCCTTTGCGGTCCTCTTCCTTGCCTCCCCCTTTGCCTCTTACATCAACGGCGTTAATCTCCCAGTCGATGGCGGAAGGACCGGTTGTCTATGAAATTTGATGTCTTCTTTTCCATCTGTCAGACCGAAGTGGATGGCTACATGCCGTCTGAACGTGTGATGTTCGAACAATTTTTTGATCAGCTTAAACTCGCTGACCGCTTGGGATTTGAAACCGCCTGGATAGCCGAGACCCATCTCTCCTGTGAGACACAAAAGCAAAACGAAGAGGCCGTCATCCCCCACTTCAAGGGCGAAATAGGTCTCAACACCGATATTCTGCAGATGGCTCACAAAGCCTTCGGCATGACCAAGACGATCAACATCGGTTCCGCGATTCGAAATATTCTTTGCAATGGCGGTCCCCTTGCCCATGCCGAGGCCGTAAAGACCTTTCTCACGCTTCATTCCCTCGATCCGGATGAGAAGCGTAAACTCTTTCTTGGCTTCGCTGCCGGTCGCTTTCCCTTCTCGAATAAACCCTATGGCATCAAGCCTCGTAACGAACTCGAGACTGCAGCGTGGAACGTGGTGAAGGGCGAGCTCTTCAAACAGGCGACCGAAATCTTCATGCGGGCGCTCACGAATGAGACCTTCAGTTCCAGCGATGTGAAACCCATTTTGATCCACGAAAAGAAATTCCGAGATCCGAAGGATTGGGCGGCCGTTCTCAAGGCCAATGCCTCGGTGCAGTACGAGCAGCGGGAGGAAGGCATCGTCATACCTCCCTTCTGGGATTTTGAAACGGTAGGCGTGATTCCTTTTGAAGCGCCTATGGATCTCCTGCAGCTCGTTGTAGGCTCACATGATCCGGCTGTTCAAATCCTTGCGAATGAATATCTGCCGTCATGGGTCTTCAATCTTTCCATCACACCGATGACGACGATCGAAGAAACCCACACGCGTATGGCCA
>SEDW01001376.1 GCA_004193325.1 Pseudomonadota bacterium
GAGGGCGCACTGTCTCCTGATCAGGCTCTTGCCCTGTCTATCTTTTGGGGCTTTAAGGAGAACGAAACTGATTTCTTTTTGGCTTTGCTAGCCTCCGAGAGAGCGAAAACCAGCGCTTTGAAATCGAAAATGGCGAACGAAATTCAAAAAATGCGGGACGCAGCCGCTAAAGTTTAAATATATCGAGCGAAATTCCGAATAGTTCTTCAACCTGAGAATGCATCGTCATATTAGATTTTTCTTTGATAAACGCCACGATGGACTTTCTTAATTCGATGAAATCGCTGCGAGGCAATGCGCATATTGCTCCAAATCTCAATTCATCTCGATCACGAATGTGCAGAGCTTCGAATGATTTCAACCGAAGTGAAGATGTGAACACCTCAGCTGGCCCATCGTTATGAAGAGCGAAACTGTGCTCGAGTATTCGCCACTTTTTGTCGATCTCTTCGACCAATTTCATTTTTTTCAGTAGATCTAAACCGTCCTCGACGACAGGAAGAGGTAAAGTCAGCCTTTCAGCAATGGCCTTAGGGTTATCACAATTGAGGAGGCTCAGAGAAAGATGAATCGCGCAAAAATACCAACGCGACGCATACTTATCGACCAACCTACCGTCTATTTGCAGTTCCTCGGACTTTAGCATCGTCAGGCTTGGGGTCAGGCTTCCCATATCGTAGAGCTTTTGCCTTAGCTTGTCTTTCAATCCCGTGGAATTTGCCCTTTGAAACATGACAAGGGTAAGGAAATAGTCCGAAGCCAGCGGATCTAAGTTCCAAAAGTCTGCGAGTGCAGAAGCGTGGTCGGGCGTGAGATCAGCCTCGTTGTTAAGCACTTGGGAAATGAAGGACGTCGTGCAAGAGGCTGCTTTCGCGAGTGCTGCGCGGTAGCCTTTGACGTTTTTGTTATCGTTTAGATCTTCAATCAAAATCGATCTATACAAATCTAAATCGATCCGATGTTTCAAACCAATTGAGCTAATGCGTCATTGAACGTCTGACTCGGGCGCATCGCTTTCGAAAGTTTCTCATTCGAGGGATGGTAGTAGCCGCCGATGTCCACTGGCTTGCCTTGAACGGCCGTCAACTCAGCAAGGATTTTCGCCTCGTTGGTCTTAAGCGTCTCTGCAAGTTTCGCAAACTTTGTCTGAAGGCCTTTATCTTCGGTCTGCTCCGCCAAAGCCTGAGCCCAGTACAGGGCGAGGAAGAAGTGACTTCCGCGGTTGTCCAGCTCACCGACTTTACGGGCAGGTGATTTGTTATTGCTCAGGATAAGACCGGTCGCCTTGTTGAGGGCATCGGCCATGACTTGAGCTTGTTTGTTCGAAGTCTTCTGTGCAAGGTCTTCAATCGATACAGCAATCGCCAGGAATTCTCCAAGAGAATCCCAACGAAGGTAATTCTCTTCGACGAACTGCTGAACATGCTTCGGAGCTGAACCGCCTGCACCTGTTTCGAAGAGTCCTCCACCAGCTAGAAGAGGGACGATAGACAGCATCTTCGCGCTGGTGCCGAGTTCGAGAATAGGAAAGAGGTCAGTGAGATAATCGCGGAGCACGTTGCCTGTTACCGAGATAGTGTCTTTACC
>SEDW01000305.1 GCA_004193325.1 Pseudomonadota bacterium
CCTCGTGAAATATTCGGATGTGGCCTGTAGCCTGCCTACCAAAAACACCGATGGAACAGCGAAAACCTGGTCGACCTGGATCGTAGGCACACTCGTCGCAACCCCAGACGTCGATAACTGGGCTGTCGTGAGCGGAACCTGTACTAAAGGCTGTACGGCCGAGTACAAAACAGCTCTTCGCGCCAGTGCCACGGTTTTGAACGAAGGGTCTAAAATCGGCACAGCAGTTCCTGAGACTTTCAATACCGCTGAAGGCAAATACGTTTCCTTTTCGAAGTCTGCTCAATTCCTTGACCTCGAAGTCCTCGCAGCAAGCATCAGCAGCGGCGTGACAATTCCTGCAGCAGGCGGAACGGCTCCTGTGACACCGACGGTACCGGTCGTGATTCCTCAGGTGGAATCGACTGGTCTCGCTCTCATCGGATCTCTTGCAGGCCAAAGCTGGAACAGCTGTTATGTGAGCAAAAACACCGAAGCAGGTGTAAAGGTGGATCGCGGATTCAAACGCACATTGACCTTTAGCAAGGGCGCAGATTTGAAGTCGGATGGCTATTCGTCAGGCTTGGTCGTCTTCACCAATGTTGACTGCACAGGGGATGTTCTGTCGACTAAGACTCCTTATAATTTCTCCAATCTCGTCGTCGTAAATGCGCCCGAAGCGGGCTGGATTCTCGTCACGACACAGACGTGTGCAACTAACTGTTCGGCTGTGAAGTCCCTGATGAAACTGCCAACAGCAACCGAAGGCCTCCTCGAAGCCGGCGAGAACAAAACTGCAGGAACTTTCTATATCGAAACTCCGCGCGTATACACTCTCGCTCCTTAATGAGAGGCTTTCGATGAAAACGATCTTTGCTCTTCTAATCGCAGCTCTTGCTGGGGTCACAGGGAATCTCGAAGCGCGCGAAGCGGTCATCTCCAGCTATGAGCTGACCCTTGCGCCAAGCGACAAGGCTCCTGGCTCAACCCTCGTCCACATCGAAGGTTTTGCTGAAGCAAAAGCGGAAGGCTGCGAAGCCAGCCGCGCCATTGCAAAGCTCAACCTCAGCGAAGATTCGGGCAAAGTCCGTATCACGGCTGACGTCAGTCCACGCTTAATCGCGCGACGGGTGCCTTGTGCGCCGCTTCCGGTTGATTTTAAAGGTCTAGCATTCGAAGCTGATTTTGAACTGACGGCTGAGCAGCTCGAGACCGCGGAACTCTCCAATGTGAAGAGCCTCGGAACTCAGATTCTTCTAGCGAACGATCTAAAGGAAGAGCCTTCTCCAGACGAGAGTCAAGACGAGAGTCAGATCACGGGCTGCGAAACGATCGAGTACTTCGATCTGATGTGCACGATGGAATACAAGCCTACGACCTGCCGCTACGGAGATGAGAGCATCTCTGCAGGCAACCCCTGTGTCGCACGCGGACGCATTCAACAAAAAATCTGCGCGAGCGAAGGTCTCTTTGCTCCCGAAGAACTCACTTGCTCAAGTGGCGAAGCGATCTAATCGCTCTCAAAACGACTAAAGCCTCGCCCTAATTCAGGTCAATGGCGTTCGGTTAAAAAGGCGCCATATTGAGCTGAGGAGTATCTCCTCAGCTTTTTTACTTCCGAAATTTTAAGGATTTTAAAAAGTGACTTTCAGGCATTAGCATTCGACGTAACATTAGCATTCGACGTAAGTCGTCTGACACAATGGAGAACAGTCATGAGTGAAGTAGGTGAATTTCTAACTTCTTTCCAGTCTCAGTTGAATCATCAATGTGAAGCTCAAGACATATTGTGGGTGAAAAGAAGAAGAGTCTTCAATTCAAAGCTACTGGTAGCAGCAATTCTGTCTTTAATTTCTGATAGCAAAAAATCCAGCTACAGATTACTTCCTACAATTCTAGAGTATAAGAGTCTGATTTTTGGCGATACAGATCTCAAGAAGTTTTCAGCTTCTTCATTCTGTGAGGCTCGTCAAAAATTGTCCCCATATTTTTTTGTTGACCTATCTCAATGGATCTACGCATTTGTATCAGAAAAATTTGAAAAATCTCGTTGGTTTTCCCGTCAGATATTTAGCATAGACGCTTCAGAAATCATTTTACCCAAAGAATTGGAGAGTGATGGTTTTTACAGTAAAAAAGGGCATTACTACCCAAGGGCGACTCTAACTACTTTATTCGATTTGCAGCTTGGCATTCCTTACGATTGTGTCGTCTCGCAGGACACTTCAGAGCGACAGTCGGCGATTAACCTTTTGCCCTCACTTCCAGAAAATAGCATTCTGATCGGAGACCGTGCGTACTTTAGCTATGAACTTCTGCACCGTTGTGAAGATCAAAAGATAGATTTAATTTTGAGAGTTTCGAGTAGTAATGCGCCAGTGGAATTCAAAGATTTTTTCGAGGGCGAAAATGTCGATGAAACAATCGATTTAACACCTGCTGTGGAGATATGCCGCCACATGATTAGGATGGGACTGCACCCAAGATCCTATGCTGTAAGGGTTATCGCATATAGCATAGGCAAAGAACGTTACGTTCTTGTGTCAACAGTATTCGATGAAGAAATTAGCCTGACTGATATTGGAAATCTTTACCGATCTAGATGGGACATCGAAGAACATTTCAAGTTCTTAAAAAGCCATATTGGAATCGAGTCATTTCACAGCAAGAATGTGGCTGGTGTTTTACAGGAAATTTTTGCAACGTATTTTTTGGCGACTCTAACGAGCGCTGTCATTGCAATGTCAAGCGGACAAAAGAGCAAAACCATAGATAGAATAGAATATTCAAAAGCAGTGACTCTAGGCTCAATCACCGGATCAATCTCAGCAATATTTTATGCTAAGAAAAATATTCTTAAAAAATGGATAGAAATATTAGTAGCAAGTCTGAATCGAGCGAAATTTAGATTCCGACCTAGTAGATCGTACAAACGCAGATCCCACGCAGCAATCAATAAATGGATAGATATCGAAAATGGCGTTCGGTGTTAACCGAACGCCATTGCCTAATTCAGGTGCGGGGCTTTTTTTATTCCTTTGGCTGAACGCCAAAACTCAGGTCGAATACCAGAGCCGCTTCGCCTGCTCCTCGAGGAAATGCTTTTTCTGAGGATCAGCTAGATCCCAGGCTTCACCCGAAGCGATCGCTTTCACTAAAAAATTGAAGAGCAAAAAATGCCGGCGTTCCGCACGTTTAATGCGGTGAGGCAAGATCGGATTGAAAAAACCACTCGAACTGAAGAGCTGTCTCGGATTCTTCTTGATCCAGGGCCATGAACCCATCTCCAGGCAAAGGGGCAGGAAGATGTTTCCGTCCTTAAGCTTCGAATGATCGAGATAAAGATAATCCCAGAGATCTCCATGGGTCATATATGAATGGTTCTGAGGTTCGATTTTGTACACATGGTGAGGATAACTGCGATCAAGGAGCTGTTTGATTGCAAGGACGTTTGAGACATCAGGAAAAGGCTTTTTCGTCGAAGCAAAGGGAAACCACACACGATCGATCCAGCCAAATCCGGAATGCACATCGAGCACGATGCTCTGCTTCGCCTCAAAACATTGCCTACGAATAAAGTCTGCGAGAACCTTGGCTTCATTTTCCATCCCTTCCTCACCAGCGGACTCCTTGGCCCCTCGGTACCAGGGCAGACGTGGGCTCAGGCGATGGCCTCCGACGAGGGGGTAGACCTTGGTATCGGCATCGATTGGAGCGTTGCGCATGAGATCGATGCCTGAGGCGTTCGAACGTGAGTTGCGACACATGCCGGCGGGATTGGCTATGGGGTAGAACAGGATGCGGCAGGCATCGAGACTCTTGACGAGAGTCTGATCCCATTGCAGGAGCCGAATCCAGGAGCGCAAAAAGCTCAGGATGATCTGGGAGCCGATCTTTTCCAGGCCGTGAATTCCGCCGACGATGACGAGCACCGGCGATGAAGGATCACGATTGCCAAATTCGAAGCTCGCGAGGGGAAAAGCGCGCCCCTTGTCGTGGACCCAGCCTTCAATGTTCATTCGGGCTTCGGCTTTGCCGTCTGGCGCCGAGCGATTTAAACTGCTGAGTAGTTCATTGCAACGGTAGAGCTCAGCCATCTCCGGGAAGTCAGCATAGGACGAAGGATCGTTCAAAGGTTGAGCCTCAGCTTAGGTCTTGATTCAATTCGGGCTTAGATAGCGCTTCAAAAAGAGTGCATTCAAATTTTCAAAATCCAGCACCGTAAAGAGATCAAGGCAGCCAAAATCCTGATCGTAGGCCGGGGCTCCGTAGACCTTGGCACCGGCTTTGATGTAGCCGAGGAGTAGGGGAGGCAAGGGCAACTCATCAATCGGTTTGCCTTCACTTTTCATCGACCGGTTCATCAAACCATCGAGTTCGAGAATGCTGTAGTCCGGAAGAGGCCGAACGCTATAGTCCTTCGATATCGCATCGAGTTTGGCAAGGCTTTGGTAGACGTTTACGAGTTCAGGAAGCTTTAGATACTGAATGCTGCTGCAACCAAAGAGATAACGGCTACCGCTCAGGCGAATGTATTCAATCAATCCGCGCCAGAGCAGATGGAGAAATATTCCTGAACTGCGTTTATCGGCACGAACGCAGGCACGGCTTAACTCAAGTTTTTTGCCTTCGCTGCCAAGAAATTCTTCAATCGAGAATTCGCTTTTGGAATAAAAGTTGTCACTAAAATTCGAGGAGATGAGACGGTAGCTGGCATAGATTTCGGAGCTTACGGCATCTTTAATGATGAGGAAATCGGCTTCACTGTCCCGGTCTTCGATATCGAGGCGATCCTCATCGGTCTTGCCGGCGAATTCTTTGAGAAAGACTTCGGAACGAAGGCGAATCGTGTCTTCGAACTCTTCAGCAGTCTGCGCTGTCTTGATAATATAGCGCGATTGTTTCATCTCGAAACAAATTTTCGGCCTCCAGATTTCAAGGTAGGCATCAAGAATCGAAGGTTCTGGTAACTTCAGGGCCAGGTTCTGATCGTATCTCATGAAGGACCTCCATGGACTCACTCGTAGGGCTCACACCACTCTAATCGAGCCTTCGCCAAGGACGGTTAAATTCTCTGTAAAGGAGTGATTAATTGCGTGCAAGGTCTTCCCGTGCTGGGTAAAATCGCTTCGAATCGTCCAATGGAGCGAAGATGAAACTCTTGATGAAGAGCTGGAGAATTTTTGCAATCGCTATCCTTTTCCTCTCGCTCGCTTTCGCACTTAGCCTCCTGCGTCCGCTATTGCGAGCCGCGAGAAAAGGCGAAACGCGTGATCGAATCGTCTCGTCTCACCTGCGCATCATCTGTCGTGTCATGGGTCTCAGGATTCATCTCAAGGGTGATCTTTTTCCAAAGACAAATTTTCTGCTGCTCGCCAATCATGTGAGTTATCTCGATATCATCATTCTCGGATCATTGGCGCCAATGAGTTTTATGGCCAAAGAAGAAATCAAAGCCTGGCCGGTCATTGGGTTTTTGGCAAAGAGGGGTAGGGCAGTCTTCGTCGGCCGGGATTCGGTAAGCGCGCGGGTCAAGGCCCTTCATCAGGCAAAAGGGCTTTTGCAAAACGAATCGCTCTGCATCTTTCCGGAAGGGACGACAAGTGCCGCTCATTCGCCGAGCGCCGAGCGCTGGTATCGGGGCAATATCGCTCTCGCTAAAAGCCATCCCCTCGTCCTCGCCGGCATTCATTATCAGGATCAAAGCCGCCTCGCCTGGATCGATGATCAAGAGCTCGTTCCCCATCTCTGGGATGTGCTGGGAATGAAAAGAATCAACGTCTCGATCGAAACCAAAGTTTTTCCCAGCTCCCGGGAAACGTCTCTCAAAGAGATGAGTCAGCTTGCCCATCAACTGATATGTCGCCTGACAGAGTCCGCTCATGATCGTTCGAAAGAAACAGAATGCATGAAGCAGCGCCGCGAACATTCTAAATTGCAGCTGCTCGACAGCCTATCCCAAATACGCTGAAATTAGCCTCAAAGGTTCAAAAGGACTAAGTCAAGCATTCAGGCTATGTCATTTTTATGAGCTCAACTGCTGATTTTATGCGGTCTTCAGCACTCTCCATTTCTTTTCTCTTGTCAAAGCTGCCTCTTGCAGTCCATTCTTTTGAACATGCCGACAGGATCGACCTTCCCGAAAATCGTATCTGTAAAGGACAGACGGTTGGCTGGACCTATTGGCAG
>SEDW01000306.1 GCA_004193325.1 Pseudomonadota bacterium
TAATTGTTCGAATTTGAGGCAAGATGTTGATCCATAGTGCTCGCTCTGATCACAAAAGTTAAGCACTAACTGCTCACAGAGTTAAAACTTTTTCGTTTTCGATCCCAAAGCGTAGGAACGTATTTCGGGCCTTTGAAACAAGGGCGAAATGAAGAGAATAAAAATTTCAGGGGAAGAGGCAGCTGACGAAAAAATAAAAAATCCCGAAAAATTTTCATCTCTCAATTGAGTCGAAATCTTTCGGGATTTATATAAAAAGAAATTCTTAATTCGCGCTGCTTGAAAATTCCGTATCGCCTTGAACCGAAGTCGATGGCGTTTCAAAGTTCGGGCTTAGTGACTGCTGAGTGAATGGCAGAAGAACAATGATTTGATCGTCTTCAGTCACGCCGATCATCGCATCGAAGACCTCGTAGTACTTGAACTTCACGCTTTGGCTTCGTTCAAATGGAATCACCACGTAGTCGCCGCGAATCGCTGTGTAGTACATAGCCGTGCGGTAAACATAAGGATCAACCCGAGCCACGAAGAGATCGTAAGTGGTCGACTCAAGATGATTATAGAGGTAGCTGCTATTGAAGACTTTGTCGCGGATAGCAGTCGTCATAAAGTAGTCTTTGTAACGTACTTTTAAGAAAACGACTGTAGCGCCGTTCGCCTCGGCCTTGTCACTTTGAACGGAGATTGCTCCGAACAGAATTAAAAAGGCTAATGCTAATTTCTTCATTAATTTCGCTCCTCGTTCGGCGCCCATTCTTGACGGTCGTATAGGGAATACATCAAGTCGCAGAAGAAATGGATATCACCCACTGACTCTTCGTCGTTTTTCAAAGCACTCAAGTCCTTGATGAACTTCAAAACGAGTGCTTTCACCTCTGGAATCCGCTCAGGCTTGATGCTACCTGTTGAGTGCATCAAACTTGCGCCTTCGGTTCCAATAAGGTTCTTGTCGAAGTGTTCGGTGGAATGACGAATCTGCTGCAGAGCATCTTCTACATTCGATTGTGTCCAGCTGTCATTGGTATATTTTATCGTCCCGTCGTTTAATTCGACAAGAAGACCCGCATCCAGCATTTCATCGAGAGAATCACTGCCAACTTGACCGCAAAGAGATTGAATAGCGCGTCGTGTTGTACCGCGGACTGTCGCGGCGATATTGAAGATACGGTTGTGCGGTTCCATGCTCAGAAATTTCTTGAGCGCTTCGCCGTTTGGTTCCGCTTCCAATTTGGTTGGATAACATTCTTCCATCAGATTACCGATGGTGGGAAAATGCTTTTTCAAAAATTCGAGACGTTGAAGTGTGGTCATCACAACTTCAGAGATGGCTAGAGCAGTATAGGGATGAGGAACACTTTCATTCTGGGCAATGCGCCGAATCGTCGAATAAGCGACACCAGTGCGTCGAGCGAGTCCTGAGAGACTACGGCTGCGACTACCTTCAGTCCATGCGTTGATCGCATCGACTAGATCTGTTAGCAGTGCTTGCTCGTTAACCATGTGTTACTCGTTCCCTCACGAGAAATTTCCACTCAGCTCGTCTCAATCGGAGCCATCGCACACAAAACTGACAATCAGGTTTATATGAAACAAACATATTATTTATCTGTTGGCAAACAAATTGTGCTTAATGCGAGCGATGTTGTTCTCGCATTGTGCTCGCCTCGCTCGAAAATGTTAAGCGGAATTTCGATGAGGATTGACACAAAAGGGGGAGTTTGGGAGAAACACGGTAGGCAGTCATTAGCGCGAGATCGAAGTCAGCAGAACAGCAATAAAGCTGACCATCGAACCACGTCGCTAGTGTCGATTATTGTTTCTCTCTAGAACAGCAAGTGAGAGTAACAAAGGGGTCTTCCAAGACGAGATCCTTATATCGACACATAAGAGTACGGTCAAGCAAGGATCGACTCTTTTTTTAGGCTGCCATACACCCTCCCCGTTGATTTGTCGCTTACAAGTACGGCGACGATCTGGAGATGATGAATCTCTATCAATGGTAGCCATCCCCCAGAACCCCTAAAAAGGTTTCTTCCAAATCCCCAGAAGGGCAGTTAACTGAGACTGCCCTCCAATCTCCTTCTTTTTATTCATGAGTAAATATATTTACAGATCAGTTCCATTTGGAAATGCATCACGTCGAATCTTGTATAAACCCCGTGTCCGAATACCGACTTAATGAAATTCGTGCCCTTCGGATTTGCCATCTGATAGTCGATCAAAAGTGTACGTCCAAAGTCACCTAGACGTTCACGACGCACTATCGACTGGAGCCAAAGCCTTGTGTGCCATCCTTTCCCAAGGAGCAGATCGAGGCCGCGATTGAGATGTCTCTCGCGAAGCGTTACTGAAATCGTATCCGATCCGATCATTCCCCACTGCTGCACAAAATCACCAGTACGTGCCTTCCAAAACGACCAAGGTGCTAAGACTGAACTTGTCTCTCCGCTATGATTGACGATGTGCAGAGCTTTCATATTGGGAATAAAGGCCCAGGGATAACGCACAGGACCTCCGAGCGTGACGAAATCAAAGCGTTGCTTCCTCAGCCCCTCCGCTTTGGATCGAAGCGCTTCAGAGGCGAGTTTTTCCGTCAGAAGAAAATTCCAGAGTTCGGCACTCAAACCTGAGCGGGCAGAACTTCCTTGTATCAATTGCGTGAAGAGCGCAAAAACTTGACGCGCGTGACTATGACCTATGAGTAAAATTCGGTCGTTCGCTTTTTGTGGAAAGTCCTGCGAAACTTTTTCGAGAAGTCTGATGGCTCCATCAAGGCGCGCGATGTGATGATTCGCCGACGACCAGAATTGCAGCTTCACCGGAATCTTTGCATCGAGCGCCTCGTGCAGGAGATCGACGTAGGCCGGAATAAAATTGCCGTTGTCCTGCGCAATGATATCGATCACGCCCTTCATCCTCCGGCTCATGCTTTCCTCAAACTGAGGACTCAGTTTCGGAAATACAGATTTGATCGAGGACACGACATTCATCGGGTCTGATCCGACGAAGGTGCCGTGCAGAAGAATAATTTCTTTGACCGAAGCATTTTTGAGAATGGTACCGGAACGTTTCATGCTCGCGCGCCACTCGCTGGATTGTTCTGAATATTTTCGGGACGAGGAGTTGAGCGACGCCAGGGCAGAGAATTTGAGATAGATCGGTTCGATTGGAAGTGTCAGGGAAGGGGAGTCAGCCAATGAACTCTGATCGGTTTCTGAGGTCGGACCAAAGGAGCGCCTTACGAAGACATAAAGGGCGATACCGAAGACAATCAGGGCCAGCGCCGCGGCGATCGCTCCGTAATACCATTCGTAATGCATAGAGGGCTCCTCGTCAGTTTCAGCCAGACCCGTATTCATTATAGAGCAGGGTGAGAATGAAAAGGCAAAAACCTCGAGTCGTTACACTCGAGGTTTGATTGTCTACATGTTCGTGGGAATTAGTACTGGCCCTTGTGCATCTCGATTAGGAATTCCATGTCGTCGGCAGTAAAGCCTGATGCCTGAAAGCTTGTGCGGGGCTGATAAGGGCCAGTGTTGCCGCTACCGCCCGCGATTCCGGGCTCCATGACCCTTAGGTCGATCGTTTTAAACCAGGCATCGTTAAAGGCGATGTCGAGGATACCGTCGTGTGAGCTATCGCCACCGCCGTCGGATTTTGGCGAGAAGCCCCAAGGGTTACGCATTGCGATCATGGTGCTGTCGTTCGGTGGAACCATAACAGTGTAGGCGTGGCCTGTTACTGATTTAAGACCGTTCATAGTCATCTCCTGGCCGAAACCGCCAGTGATCAATTTTCCGGCTTTCAGAGCTTCTTTGACGACGCGAGTGAGGTCGCTTGATTTTGCGAGTGCTCCGCGATCGAAGGAGTAGCTGTCGCCTTCGCCCGTAAGCATCGGCGCGCCAGCCTCCGAGCCGAAACCTTCGACTTTAGCTGGGCCATCGCCATCCCAGATCTTGTAGACCTGGTTGTATTTCATGATGGCTTTTTCCATAACGGTTAGCCAAACAGCTGTGTTGTTTGCACCGCGAGCGACGATGAGATTGCCACTCTTGTCCGCGATGAAGTTTGAGTCGACAGAGACGGTGATGGCTTGGGCTTTAGGATCAAACATTGCGATGTCGTAGGTGCCGTTGCCGCGATCTTTGATGATCGATTTAAGGAAGCTTGGATGCTGATAAGCAAAGCTATTGAGGAATGCGAGCATGTTGCAATCACCGAGTGATGCCTGAGCACCATCAGCTGGATGGGGGAGGCCGGCACTAGGATAGAGTTTGGCTGTAAATTTTTTGTAGGACCATTCACTTTTTTTATTGTCAGGGACTGGCACGTTCTGAGTCGCATCAGCCAGGAATTTTTTGTCAGCATCGCTGATAGTGACGTTTACGGCTTTATCGAACCAAGTGCCCATTTTTGTCTTGGATGATTTCGTGCGGCCCGAAGATTTAGCCATAAGATCTGCGGAGAGGGCAGCGCTCACGGTTACTGCGGGTTTGACCGGGTCGACGACTGGATCCTTAGGGGTAACGACCGGATCTTTGGTGGAAACAACCGGGTCTTTCGTTGTGACAACTGGATCCTTGGTGCTCACCACAGGATCTTTTGTGGTCGTCGTGC
>SEDW01000307.1 GCA_004193325.1 Pseudomonadota bacterium
CGTTCCTTGACTGCGATAAAATTGGCTTCGGCCGTAGCCGATCGAGGATCAAAGCTAAGGCCGGGCAAAGTATCGGTCGGATGAAGACAGACCTTTCCCGACGACCATGCGCTCATGAATTCCTCGATCGCATACATGATTTAGCCCTTAAAGATAACGCGGTTTTTGTTGTCGCTAGCCATGACTTCAGTTGCCTGAGTCTTGCGGTAGCGGACCAGTTCTTCGGTCAACTCTTTGTCGTTCGTGCCAATGATCTGGATCGCGAAGAGAGCACCATTGGTGAATCCCGCTTTGCCGAGAGTCATTGTCGCCACAGGAATACCCGCTGGCATCTGACTCATCGAAAGGAGTGCATCAAGACCAGCGGTCGCAGCGTTAGCGACTGGAACAGCGAGGACCGGGAGGTTCGTCTGCGAAGCGACGACACCTGCAAGGTGAGCCGACATACCGGCCACACAGATTACGACTTTGCCGCCCTGCTTTTCAAAGTTCTGCAGCAGCTCTTCAACGAGAGCCGGCGAGCGATGCGCGGAGGCGATGCGCAGTTCATAAGGAATTTTGAACTCGCGGAGGATCTCCTGACCTTTTTCGGTGATGACGAGATCGCTCTGACTTCCAAGAAGAATAAGGACTTTAAGCATGTGAGACCCTTTCCAGCTACTTAGTGAGTTTTTCCATATGCGAACCAATATCACGACGGAACTGAACACCTACCCAGTCTTTCGTAAGACGATCAATATGATCGTAAGACTTGCGGCGAGCCTCAGTCACGTTTTCAGCGTGTGAGACGATCGTCAGCATGCGGCCCTTGCCGGTGACGAGCTCATCGTTTTCCAAGCGAACAGCAGCAGCAAAGGCGCAAAGACTTTTGTCTTCGTTCAAAAACTCAGCCTTAGGCACCACATAACGTCCCGTCGCTGCCTCGCCAAAGGGATAACAGGACGAGGCCAGCACCACACAAACCGTGGCACCGCTGTTCTTCTTCGCATCCGCGAGGAAGTTTTTATCCTCGGGAAGAAGGCCAAGCTTCATCGCAATGAGTTTGGTCCAGTCCCTTTTATCGTGGACAGCAAGGACTTCGGCTTCGGGATCGCCTAGGCGTGCGTTGAATTCCACAACAGCAAAGCCCTCGTCATTCCACATGAGACCGACGTAGAGACAGCCCGTATATTTCATTCCGCGTTTGGAGAGTTCACGAATCAAAGGCTCTACGACTTTCGCCATGACCTGATCGCCAGCGTTCTCAGGCAGCCATGGCACAGGTGTGTAGCAACCCATGCCTCCCGTGTTCGGACCTTCATCACCATCTTTCAAACGTTTATGATCGACGGCAAATCCAAGCGGCGTTGGAGTGCCTTCGCCCATGAAGACGAAAAAGGAACATTCGCGGCCTTTAAGGACTTCTTCGATAACCACTGTTTCAGCAGCCTTCGCCATTCCCGAATAGTAGAGGCGTTGGCAGGCATCTTCGATACTCGCCTTATCAAAGCAAACAAAAACACCTTTACCCGCAGCTAGTCCACTCGCCTTGATCACAACACCTTGGGTGCGTTCGAGACATTCCATTGCTTTCGCGCGACACTCGGCCTCGCCTTTGACTACAAAAAAAGCCGCTGTGGGAATTCCAGCGGCGGCCATAACATCTTTGGAAAAAGCTTTGGAACTTTCAAGGCGCGCAGCGGACTGCAAAGGACCAAAACAAGGAAGACCCAGATCCTGACAGGAATCGGCGAAGCCTTCTTCAAGTGGCTGCTCGGGACCAACGACCACAAAATCGAAATCCTGGTTTTTCGCGAGGCGGGCAACATCTGCCCAGCGTGCGTCGCCACCGATATCGAGACGCTTGCCGTGAGCGGACATGGTGGGTGAGCCCGGCCAGATCCATAGTTCATCTGTGATAGAGGACTGGCGAATTTTCCAGGCGAGGGCGTGCTCACGAGCACCTGAGCCAATAAGCAAGATCTTCATGGATTCACTTCCTCTTCGGTGGGTTGCGCACTTGATCCCACCTTTTAACGAGAGCCCTCGACCCTGTCAACACTCACGGGATGGCGCGGCTTGATGGTATACTGTTAAGACGGAGCTTTCTTCTGTCAGAAGAAGGGTTTGAGCTACGCCTTAGAGAGGATATCTCCTGAATAACACGGGTAAATCATCACAAGATTTCTGGGATAACAAGCGCTATGCCTTCCTATCGGCAGCAGCGAGTCGCTTTCCCGATGAAAATTTGGTCCGAATGGAACGCCGTGGCTGGAATCCAGGGATACAAACCCATAGCGTCGAACAATGTCTGAAAGCCTTAAATAACGGCAGTTGCTCGATTCTCGTCGTTCACGACACGCCGGAAGTTCCAGCAAGCTTTCTCCTCCGGGCCCAGTTGGTTGATCCTGTCGGCATCATTACCCCGACCCTGGTCGTAATCGATCCCGCTCATCAGAGCGAAGCCGCCATACTCAAAGACTTTGGCCAGCCTGATCTGGTGAACAACATTCATAATCCTGGCGAATTCACTGACGCCTTTGAGTGGATGCTGCGCCGCTGGTCGGCCGGTAATCTGCGTAAGCTCATCACCGCCCGGAAAGTTTATATCGAAAAAGACTTCAAAAAAGCCGCACAACTCCTCACCGTTTTGCGCAGCGAAGTCGATGTTCAGCACCTGGTAACGCCTTGTGTGGCCCAACTCCTGATGAAGCAGGGCCAGTACAAATCGGTGGAAACCTATCTTTTGCAGGCGCTCAAGGTTCATCCAAGAAATATCAGCCTCATCGCGACGCTCTCCGAACTCTACTTGCGCGCGGCAATGCCTGGCACCGCACTCATGATTTTAGAGGCGGCAAGGAAAAACCACGGTGGTTTAAGGCCGCTCTACAGCGATCAGATTCAGGCTCATCTCATGCTGAATCAAATCGAAGAGTGCATCCCGCTCCTCGAGACTCTGGTCCGCGACAACTATCGCGGCAAGGACGCGGGTCTCTTTTTAGCTCGCTGTCTCATGGCGGAAGGTTATACCGAACGTCTGCAACGCACCTCTGAGCAGATGGAAATCGACGAAACCGAATTCAAAAATGCCTGGAACAAGCTCGCGGGCTGATAAGGGCCAGAGAAGACCAAGACTAACCCACACGCGAGACCGATAATGGAAAACCAACGATTCTTAGCTTTCTGGGGTTTGAAGAGTCTGCCCGGCAACGGTCAGATCGATCTCGATCAACTCTATTGGCAGGATCGCACTCAGGCACTCTGTTCGCGCCTCCTCCTCTCTTTGGATAAAACCGCGAACATTTCGGTCATCGTCGCTCCAGCCGGTCATGGTAAATCCACGCTCGCTCGCTGGCTCTATCACCGCGTTGACAGTGAGACTCACGACGTCGCGCTCTTCTCTTTACTTAAGCAGGAACATGAAGCGGGATGGCTCCTGCCAAGACTTGCAGGCTATCTGGGTCTGCCGGAGACCGTTCGCGACACGCGCAGCATTCTCCAAAATCTTAAAACCGTTCATGGCAAAATCCTCACGATCATCATCGACAATGCTCATTATTTGAGCGAAACAGCCGCGTTTGATGAGATCAGTTCTCTTTGTCAGGTCCAGGCCCTGGTCGACTGTCGCATCAACTTCGTCTTGATTGGCAATCCCAAGCTCGGTCAGAACGTTCAGAACAACCGTGACATCGCCCATCGTCTCGGTCTTCTCTCCGAGCTCCAGCCCTTCTCTCGCTCGGAGCTGCAAACCTATCTCGCGCAACGCCTACAGGACATCGGCATTGCCCGGCGTGCACTCGTTCCCGAATCACTGGCTCTCATCGCTCAGCAAGGGTCCATGACTTTTGCCGGAGTGAACGCAATACTCGAAGCTTGCCTTTTTGAAGCCTTCCTGAAAGAACAAAAAACGATTAGTACCGAAATCGTACTCTCCGCCTGCGAGAACACCGGTATTCGCTTGAAAAAAGAGGATAGCGACGGCAGCAAGGCGAGTAAGATCGGTGGCAAAAAACGGCCGAACCCCTCGGCTCCAGTAAAATCAGCGAATAGCTCAGGAGATCTTAATTCTCTTTTCTATAAAACTGAGCTGGATAACGAAGGCGAAGACTGATCCGCTTCTCATGATCGACCGAGCTTTGGGGAATCGCGTGGTTCTCTGACAATTAACTCCCAGTCCGGGCCCATGGCCAGGCTGTTCATATGTAGATTTGCCTGTGATTCAAGCTTTCAAAAAGCTGGTGATCTTTATCGGAATCCTATTCATCATAGGATACGTGGGGAATCTATTGGTCGATAATCCCTACATGCACGGCGTTATCAGAAACGCCATCAATTCCCAGCTCAAAGATTACACCTATCTCAATGTCAAATTCGAAGCTGTCGGCGCCAAATTTTTTCCGCCAGGTGTGGAAGTCTATGGCATCGAAATCCGTGATGCCGATTCCAACGAGCTGCTTCGCGCCGCCCACCTCAAGGGCAGTGTTTCCCTTCGTGCGCTCCTCTTCTCACGAAAACAGCTCTTTGACCTAGAGATCAACGAACCTCGCGTGCATCTGCCTTTGCCGCCCTTTGAAAAATTGCTGCGCATGGAAAAATTTCCTGACTTCGGTAAATCCGATGGCCCACCG
>SEDW01000308.1 GCA_004193325.1 Pseudomonadota bacterium
ATTCGTAACGATCTCAACGAAAACGCTCTGAGAGCATTGGCTGTCCTCGATCCAATCAAGGTCACCATCACGAATTACACGGAAGCCGGAGAGATCTTGCGCGTGCCGAATCATCCGCAAAATCCAGCCTTCGGTGAAAGGGATTTGCCCTTCTCGGGAACGATCTACATCGAGCGTGACGATTTTATGGAAGAGCCTTCGAAGGGCTTTCACCGTTTGAGTCCGGGCAAAGATGCACGTCTACGCTATGCTTACGTCATCCGCTGCGATGAAGTGATCAAGGATGCCAAGGGCGAAGTCGTCGAGTTGAAATGTACCTATGATGTCGACACCAAGGGTGGTCAAAATCCTAAGGATGGTCATAAGGTCAAAGGTATCATTCACTGGGTCGATGCCAAGACCGCTGTGAAAGCCGAAGTTCGCCTCTACGATCGTCTCTTTAAAGTGCCGAACCCTGCGAGCCTCGACGATGCAGATTTCATTTCTGAGATCAATTCAGAGTCTTTGCAAGTCCGTTCGAGCGCCTATATCGAGGCATCGCTCGCGAAAGCAGCTCCTGAGACTCGCTATCAGTTCGAGCGACTGGGTTTCTTCACGGCCGATCGTATCGATCACAAAGCTGAGAAGCCAGTCTTCAACCGAACTGTGACTTTGCGTGACACTTGGGCTGAGAAGGCCTGATTTTAAGGTCTACTGTTAATTTAAACTTACTTTGTAAAATTGCTGAGGCTCAAGGGCCTCGGCTTTTTTTTGGTTTTTTAGCCATGTTCAGTGCGATTTGCAGAAGATGGGAGAAGACGGAAGTGTTGCCAAGAGAGACTTGGGAACTTCCAAAATTTTGTTGCGCAGCCTTCTGTGTTGTCTGCTTCGTGTTCTTTTCTAAGTATCATCTTAGTTTTCACCCGAAATTGCGCATAATCTGCATAAATTAACGTTATAGAGACTGAAATTGGATAATAGTACAGGCTATCGTCAGCGCACAGTTGAACTCATCATTCTATAATGCCGAGAAAATTAAGCTAAGAAAAGCTTCCTATTTGTCGAGATAAAGACCAATTTAAGACGAAAATGTAGCAACTGACTAAAAATTACCAAAGATTCAGCTTTCTTCCGGATCTTCGCCTTGCAGAGTGAACAAAGCGCTCGATATACTCGCAATAGATGCCCCTAAAGCCCTCTGTTATGCAAAATAAATGAATACGTGTCAGTCGTCGACCCTGCGAGGTGTATTATGGACGTGAAGAACTTTAATGCGAGAAATTTGGATGATCCGCGTGATGTCCAGCGCGATGCCTGTGGCGTTGGCTTCGTCGCTCATTTGAAGGGACAGGCGTCCCATCAAATCGTCACCGATGGACTCGAGATTCTCAAGCGTTTGGATCACCGAGGGGGTCGCGCGTCCGATGGCATCACGAGCGATGGCGCTGGCATTCAGATGCAGATTCCAAGAGCATTTCTTGAGCGGGAAGCGCAAAAAGCGCAGATTAGCCTTCCGAAGGATTATGCGCTGGGAATGATTTTTCTGCCGAAAGATGCGAAAGATTCCTGGCTGAAACGGATTGAAGGTTTTGCGGGTAAGCGCGGATATTCCCTATTGTGGAATCGTGACGTCGCGGTGGATTCTCAAGTCCTGGGTCCCATTGCCGCCAAGAGCGAGCCCCTCATTGTACAGATATTTCTCGTGGATAAACGTGGAGCGAAAAGCGACTGGCGCCTCTATCTTCTTCGTAAGGATATTGAGCGGGCAGCTGTGCTTGAGTATGGGATCAAGCAGCACGATGTTTATGTCGTCAGCCTCTCGACCAGCACTGTTTGTTACAAAGGGCTGGTCAAGGCCGATGACTTTGCCGCCTATTTTCTCGACCTTAAAGACCCACTCTTTCAGTCCGCGGTGAGCCTCGTCCATCAGCGATTCAGTACGAATACTCTTCCCGCTTGGCCACTCGCGCAGCCCTTCCGTATGCTTTGTCATAACGGTGAGATCAATACCCTCAGGGGCAACATGAGCGCGATGAACGCTCGCACGGCTTTGCTCGCGAGCAAAGAGCATGATGATCTCGATCTTGTTTCCCCAATCTGTGTGCCAGGCTTTAGTGATTCAGCGATGCTTGATAACACGCTCGAGTTCCTCCTGCACACGGGCCGAAGTCTTCCCGAAGCCATAACCATGCTGGTGCCGGAGCCCTGGGAACAAAACGCGGAGATGCCAGCTGATCTCAGAGACTATTACGAATATCAGTCCTATCGCATGGAGCCCTGGGATGGGCCTGCGTTTATTGGCTTTACCGATGGGCGTATGATCGGAGCCATTCTCGATAGAAATGGTCTTCGTCCTGGACGCTACTGGGTCACCTGTGATGAGCAGGTGATTATGGCTTCCGAAGCCGGTGTGTTGGATCGGAAGCCGGAAGAAATCGTGCTGAAGGGCCGTCTGAGTCCCGGCAGAATTTTTATGGTGGATATGGAAGCCGGAGAAATCATTCCGGACCACGATATCAAAGACCGGCTGGCGAAAGAGAAAGATTATGGCGGCTGGCTCAAGAGCAAAAGGAGCGAGCTCGCGGAAGGTGATCTGCTCGAAGAGAATCATTCTGAGGCCGAGCGCAGTGCGTTCATGCGAAACTTTGCTTACACTCAGGAAGATCTGCGTTTGATCCTGGCACCGATGGCGAATGAAGGCAAAGAGCCGGTAGGATCTATGGGGACAGATGTTCCTATTGCGGTACTGTCGACTCAGAGGCCTTTGATTTACGACTATTTCAAACAGCTCTTTGCTCAGGTGACCAATCCTCCGATCGATGCGATTCGTGAGGAATTAGTGACCTCGCTGAGTAGTTCTCTCGGCGCGGAGAATAATCTCTTCGACGAAAATTCAGCGGAGATCATTCGCCTGAAACATCCGATTCTTCTCAAATCGGAAATGGTTGCCTTACAGAAACAGAAAAAGCTCCAGGTCGTTACTCTCGATCTCTGTTTTGCCAAGAATCAGAGTCTCGAAGACGCTTTGAGCCTGTTGAAAGAAAAGGCTTCTCAACAGGTTCGCGCAGGAGCTGAGGTCCTGATCCTGAGTGATCGCAATCTCGATGCTGAGCACCTGGCGATCCCCGCGTTGCTCGCCTGTTCCTATGTGCATCACAGTCTGATTCGCGCCGGGCTGAGAGCCAAGGCGAGCCTTGTCGTGAGTAGTGCGGAGCCTCGTGAAGTGCACCACTTTGCTTTGCTCTTTGCCTACGGGGCATCCGCTGTTCATCCCTACCTTGCTTTGGAGCTTGTTGAAGGACTCGACGAAAAAAGTGGTTCGTCTCTCATCGATCCCTGGAAAAAGGCGAAGAACTATAGGAAGGCGATCGAAAGCGGCATTCTAAAGATCATGTCGAAGATGGGAATTTCCACTCTACAATCGTACCGCGGAGCGCAGATTTTTGAAGCCCTCGGATTGACCCAAGCTTTTGTCGACGAATATTTTCCCTGGACCGCGACCCGTATTGAAGGGGTGAGCCTTGAAGATTTCGAAGAAGATCTTTTGGTTCGCCATAGCAGAGCCTTCTCGGGAACATTCGAGATCTTGAACGATCCCGGTGTTTATAGCTGGCGCCGTCAGGGCGAGCGACATTTGCATGAGCCGGAGATGATCACGAGTCTGCAGAAAGCGACTCGTATCAACAGCCGTGAAGAATTTAAGAAATTCTGCGCGCAGCTTGATCACGGGCAAATCAATTTACGATCTCTCATCGGATTTAAGGTTGGGCAAAAGGCAATTCCACTGGATGAAGTTGAAGATGTAAAATCCATCGTTAAACGTTTTGCCACGGGTGCGATGAGCTTTGGCTCCATCTCTAAGGAAACGCATGAAACGGTAGCTGTGGCGATGAACCGCATCGGGGCCAAGAGTAACTCGGGCGAAGGTGGTGAAGATGCTGTTCGTTTCGAAAGAATGCCAAATGGTGATTCGAAGCGGAGTTCGATCAAGCAGGTGGCAAGTGCACGCTTTGGTGTGACCAACCACTATCTGGTGAACGCCGATGAGCTGCAAATCAAGATGGCGCAAGGCGCAAAGCCTGGCGAAGGCGGGCAGTTGCCGGGTGACAAGGTCGACAGCGAGATCGCCCGCGTGAGACACAGTACGCCCGGAATCACGTTGATTTCACCGCCGCCGCATCATGATATCTACAGCATCGAAGATCTTGCTCAACTCATCTTCGATCTCAAAAATGCCAACCACAAAGCTCGCGTGAGCGTAAAGCTTGTCTCGGAAGTCGGCGTAGGCACGATTGCAGCGGGTGTTGCCAAAGCCAAAGCCGATGCAATTCTCATCAGTGGCTACGAAGGCGGCACCGGAGCGAGTCCTCTCTCGTCGATTCGCCATGCGGGTCTCCCTTGGGAGTTGGGCTTGAGCGAAACCCAGCGCACTCTCGTCGATAATGAACTGCGGGGACGAGTGACCTTGCAGGTCGATGGTCAATTGCGCACGCCACGTGACATTGCGATTGCAACGTTGATGGGTGCTGAAGAATGGGGCATTGGCACCGGGGCATTGATTGCTTTGGGCTGCATTATGATGCGCAAATGTCATCTCAATACCTGTCCTGTTGGA
>SEDW01000309.1 GCA_004193325.1 Pseudomonadota bacterium
TCGGGCTTGGCGACGGGCCAGCGGATGAAGAGATAATTTAAGGCTTTGCCTTCTTTGGGGACGGGTGGGAGTTTCCACATGAGTCCGAAGAAGGTCATGAGACGAACGGTGCGCTTCATGCTGCTGTTGAATCGGGAGGCTACCGTGCGGCGGAAAGAGGACTGATCCCAAAGTCCGGCGCTGGCGACGATGTTTTGATCTTTGTCAGTGGCGACAAACATGTTGCCGATCTGAAAGGACGGGTGTTTCGCGAACTGCTTTTTTAGCCAGTCGGGGGTAAAGTTCGGGGCTCCTGGGAATCCGCCGTAAGATTTTTGCATCAGAGCTGCGATTGCTGGGAGATCGAAAAGAGTCGCCGCTCGGAAAGTGTAGGATTTGGGGAGCCAGTAGCTTCGAACAGGGAGGAGCTGGTAGAAACTGATGTTGCCTTCGGTGCCAACGACGAAATCATCACCAAGGAGCTTGTTGAGACTAACGGCGGCTTTGTTGCCTTCGAGAATCTCGACCATGCCGTGATCATAGTCGCCGGAGTAGAGCATGTCGCGGTAGATGTCGATAAGGGTGGCTGCGATTTTTGTGCGACGGAGACTGGGATCGGTGCGAAGATCGCCGATGTGAAGGACTTTAACGTCCTTGTCACCGCGACGTTCAACCTTCTCGGTGTAGGCGACACAGCCGACGACTTCACCGCTTGGACGTTCAGCGAGGTAGATGTGAGCGCGCTCGCCCTGGACACGATTGGTGGCGAAGAAATCGGGATTCCGATCAGTGTACATCTCGAATTGGCCCTTCATGGGACAACGGCGGGCCAGATCAATGAGCTTTTCGTTGTCTTCGGGCAAAGCTTTTCGATAGATAAACTCTTCTTCAGTCATCTCGATATCTCCCAAGGAGCCTGTGGCTAGGTAAGCTGCTTACCATTTTTTACCCAGGGCCCTTGGATCAGGCAAGGAAAAACGACTCTGTGGCCGTTCTTTCCTAATCGATTTCAATGTGTGATGACGGTCGTGACTTTGTAGTTGAGTGTGATCTCAGAGCCGAGCGCGGGCTCGGAGCCGGATTTGAAGGTGATCACGTTGCCAAGAACCGAATAGTCCGAGGGAGCGATCATGTCGCCACTGGATTTGACGCCGGTGACCATAACAGTGCCCTGATCTGGGTATTTCTTGAGAGTGAATTGGCTGCTGAGGAGTTTGGCGATGTTATTCGAAATGCGCTCGAGAGTGCCTTTGTAGCTCTGATCGCAGATGTTACCGTAGTTCATCTCCATGCCGGCTTTGTATTCGACAAGGCGCTGGTACTGGGTTCCGACTGAGCCAGCGGTGTCGCACTTCTCACCGACTGGTGCGAAGATGCCGTAAAAGCCAGCGGTTTTGCCAACTTCGCGTTTCAATGTTTTCTCGATGTAGTCGATCAAGTATTGCTCGGTTTTTGCTGGACTGTTCGGACAATCTTTACCGTCGGCGCTGCAATTGTCCTCGTCGCTGACGATGAGTACTGCGACCGTTGAGTCTTTGCGAACCCAAGGAGTCTCGCTACATTTGAGAGCGTTCACCGCCTGGCGAATACCCTCTTCGTTGCCTGAGCCGGCAACACCGGGAGTCACCGCTGCGATGAATTTTTTCTCGCGATCGGTATCGGTGGAGCGGATCATGGTGATCTCGCAGCTATCGGCGCCATTGACCACTTTGGGACTCGTTGTCACGACACCGATTTGCCAATTGGAATCTTTGAGCGCGACGACAAGGTCGTTTAGTTTAGTGGAAAGGTTGGTCTGTTCTTCTTTCATCGATCCCGAATCATCGATGACGATCGCGATATCGGCGGAACCGTTCAGACCCTGCTGCGTGAAGGTTTCTTCAACAGTGATCGTATCAGAGGTCGCCGTCACGGGTGGGATTGATGCCACGGGAGGAACGGGAGTTGGAAGCTCGACCGTCTCGGCTGGAGGAAGTGGGTTTTCGTTCGTTTCAACCGGACCCGCGGGAGGCGGTGTGGTGGAAGGTGCTGTTTCAGGTTCGGAGTCCAAAGCTTTTTTTAGTGAAGCAGTGCGGACTGGTGCATCGCCTGAGAAGCTTGCATCGTTACAGGCTGTGAACAAGGTCGCTATAGTAAAAATTTTGATAAGATTCGCACGTTGATTGAGCACAGAGTTCTCCTCGGAAATGTTCCTCACTGAGCGATTATAGCGGAGGAGCCCTGGGCAATTGGAGCCGAGCTATTAGCTCGAAAATAACGCTTTTCTTCGAGAAAACTGTCTGGGGACAGACACAGGAAAGCCGTGAGAGGCTGGCAGGAATTACCCAGGGAAGCTGCGAAGATCATAGCGTAAATAGTTATCTGGACCTTTCTTTCGTAATTTTTCTGAAAAACAAAGGCTTACGCTTTCTCGTGGAAAGCCGAACGCTTAGGATTTCGTTGTTTAAAACCTAGCGAGGCAAATCTAAACTTTCGTTAACCCGTTCCGACAAGACTTCGTATTGAAACGCTAAAGTACGGGACCAAACATGGAACTTCCAAAACGCTATACCATTACCCTGGATGACGATCCGAGCATCTCGAAGATCATTGCACAGGTTACAGGCATACCATCATTGCCCTTTGTTTCTGCAGAGGCACTCAGGAAGAAAGCGGGATCCTTTGATCCGGTTGCTGCCTTCATCGATGTCCACTTGGATTCCAATGAGATTGGTCTGGATTTTATTCCGGAGTTTAGAAAGGTTTGGCCTTTCACCCCTATCATCGTCGCCACGAGCGATCCCAAAGATCATTTGATCGGTGAAGCCCTCGCTATGGGTGCCAACGATTTTATTCGCAAACCGATCAATCCCGTCGAACTCACCGGCCGTCTGCATGCACGCATTCTTGAAATGAGCACACGCAGAAAAAATGATGTCGTTGAAATCGGCGATATCGTCTTCAGTCCGGGACAATCGTCAATATCGAAAGACGGTCAGGTCTCTTATCTGCCGAAGCTTGAAACTCAGCTCTTGTCCATGCTCATCGACCAGCGGGAATTAATCGTCTCAAGAGACGAACTCAAACAAAGACTCTGGGGCCGCATTGCAGTGTCTGAGAATACGCTCGACCGCAAGATTTCAGATATCCGTAAAGCCTTTGCCGACATCAACTCGGTCTGCGTGATTCAGTCGATCTACCGTAAAGGAATCTGTCTCAAGTTTGTTTCGGCCGAAGAAAAAGCCGAGAAATCAGGCCCTAAAACCGCTGTCTAAGAGGCGGCGAAAGTAAAACGAGTGAACAGTAGAAAGAGCGAACAGCAAAGCCTCGACAAAACCCTTCATCTCGATGAAGAGATGCTGGGATCGATGCATTCGCTCGACGACTACAAGGGCGTCTTTCTCAATGAACTGATCGATATCTATAAAACGATGACCCCCGACGTTTTGAAAATCCTCATCATCGCCATCGAGGCGAAGAACTACCCCGAATCCTCTCGCCTTGCTCACAAACTCAAGGGAATGTGCGGCAACGTTGGCATCAAACGCCTCATCGCCGTTCTCGAAAAGATTGAGATCGCCCACGAGGAAATCTCCGCCGAAGATTGGCAAAAACTCCCCGAAACCCTCAGTCAGGAACACGCTATTTCCGTCGTGCTCCTTTACGACCACTGGTATACCAAAATCAAAGCCGTATGATTCATATTGTGTCCTCATCTTCGTTGTGACAACGTGGTAGCATCGCGATCATATTGGTGAGACGCCCATGTTGAATATCCTCCTATTGCCCTGGTTTCAGCTGATCCTCCTTGCAGGCGGCATCATTCTTGGCGGCTGTTTGCAGGCTGCGGAAAAGCTTAAGAGCTGCCAAACCCATGAGGGATCCTGGCTCGAGTGCCCAACCAAGGTCAATGAGGGCAAAACTCCGCAAAGCGGCTTTGCCTTCAAAAAGGCTGAAAAAGCCGCAAAGTCAAAATCTCCCCTGGTTCTACTCGCAGGCGGACCGGGACAGGCGGCAACCGAAGCCTTTCTGCCCATGAGCCCGCTCCTGACCGATTTAAATCGCAGCTTCGATCTCATCTTCTTTGATCCGCGCGGAACCGCCAAACCTAGTCAGCTAAGCTGCCCCATGCTGAGCAGTATCGATCTGGGACCTATGACGGATCGTGCCGGTCAGGTGAACAAAGCAATCGAATGTGTTGAAAAATTAGGCCGCTCACAAGACCTTAACCTCATGGGCACCGACCTGTCGGTCAAAGACCTCGAAGATATTCGCATCGATATGGGTTACGAAAAATTGAGTCTCTACGGCGTCTCCTACGGCACCCGACTCGCCCTTCGCTACGCCGCGCTTTATCCGGATCGAGTCGAGAAGATTATTCTCGAAGGGGTTCTCCCTGCAGAATCTCTGATTGGCCAGGACACCTATTATCTCGAACCCGTTCTTAAAAAAATCTCCGACCGCTGCTGGTCGACCGAAGACTGCAAAACAGCCTATGGCGATCCCTGGTCGAATTATCAGAAACTGATCGCGGATTATCGAAACGAAAAGAGTATCCAGGTCGCACACCCTCGCACAGGTGAGATTCAAACGATCAAGATGCAAAGCGCCATGATCGATTCGATGATCATCTC
>SEDW01001377.1 GCA_004193325.1 Pseudomonadota bacterium
TCCTCGTTATCGAGAGCCTGATTGGTATCGAGCAGCATCTCAACGAGAGAATGACGAATCGGCTCCTCAGGATTTTTGAGAAGCTGGACTTCGATTTCTTTTTTCGTCTCGTCATCGAGGAGAGCGGCATGACGGAAACGAATTTTCATATGCTCGATTTCGGCATCATAGCGGCCGAACTCGGGAACTGTTGGATCTTTGAGAGCCTCAGCGATACCAAGGTAATAACGCGAGAGACGATAGTTCGAATCCCAGTAGTGAGCGGCGAGGAGTATCGCAGCCTGGATGCGTTTTGCAGGTTCGACTTCGCCCTGCACCTGCTCGGTGAGACCGGCAAGAGTCGAGCGCAGTTTTTCCTGCTGTTCGTCTTTGATTGTGCGAAGGGCTTTCTTCAGCATGATCTCGTAAGCCTCAGGTTCTTTCGCCTGAACGTTAGCGGCAAAGAAGAGGCCTGAGCTGGCAAGGAGCCAGGTGGCGCAGAGCTTTCCTAAACGAGGGTTCATGTGAAATCCTCCTTCCTCGGAGATTCTTACGAGTTATCGGTGACTTTGAACCAAGACTTGATCTCTATCGATCCTCCTGAGCACAATCCCAGAATTGGCTTAAACCCTTGAGATAGAAGATCTATACGGATTTAGAAGACCAAAACGTCATTGGACTTGCGCTGGAAACGACACGAATCTCGCGTGGTTATATCGGTAAGAATTGTTTGTGATAGAACCATTCTATGCGATACGCATAGAGAAAGGGAATCTCGATTTTTAGCTGTTTTTCGTCTTAATTCGCGGAAGGTTATAAAATAAGTCAAGTTTGAAGAATTAATTCCGATAAATCCCCTAGGTACAACGTTTTTCTGTTTCGAGAGGGGTTATCTGTGAAGACCATAGGTATCAACAGCGCGACTATCGCCCTGACTTTATTAGCTTCCGTGGCCGTTGGCAACGGCAACGTTTTGCCCAATACAGGCGATGATAAATCAGATGATGGCACTCCGGCAGATCCAGCGGATCCTGCGACCACTGAGCCCGTAAAAGATCCAGGTAGTGTGACTCCCGTGGTTGTTGAACCAACCATCGCATCCGTAACGTACAGCCCTTTAAAGCTGGTAGCAGCCAAGGGTCTCGAGTCGATTAAACTCGACGACATTATTCTCACGAGTAAAGTGAGTGCGACCGAGTTCGTCCTCTACGGTAAAGATGGAAAGTCCTGGAGCTATAAGCCTGAGGCGACCGTAGCCACAGATGTCTTGAAGTCGATTGAAGCTGTGGTGGTTCCACCCACTGGCTCCACGCTTTATTCTCTACCCGATTCTCAGTTCTGGTTTATTGCCCAGGATAAGCTCGGCCGTCACAAGCCAGCCGCCGCGGGTACAACTGCTGACGAGAAATCGATCACGGTTGAACAGTTCTCAACCAAGACCTTTCAAGGTGACCTCACTAAAATGAAGGTCCTCTATGTATCGCTCGACGAAGTAATTTTTCACCTCGACACTTACATCGCGATCATTAACGTAAAATCTTCGCCAGCGCAGATCAAGCAACTGCCGATCGCCAAACTACCGGTCGATCTCTCGGGCGTTGTACAAGCCGGTCG
>SEDW01001378.1 GCA_004193325.1 Pseudomonadota bacterium
CTCACGGGTTGTCAGACGACCCAGGATCCTAAGAATCCACAGATCTCACGCGATATGCCTTTGTCAGAAGCCTATGCGCTCGCTCAGCAGCACGGCGCCGACACGATGCAAAGGGTCAAGGACCTTGCAAAGGAACGCAACGAGTTGCCTAAGCTCGCGCAGATGACCGAAAGCGATCTCCTCGGCAAAGCCAGCTCGATGTCCTTCAATGAGCTAAGTCACACGACGAACATGTATGTCTACTCCAGTCAGAAGGCTGATCCTAAAGTTATCAAAGTCCTCCTCAACGCGAACGAGCCTCTCGTCCGTAAAGTGGGTTGGAGACTTGCAGCCGTGAAGCCTTCGGCGGAAGTTGCAGCCGTTGTTGATAACGTTCTGAATGATTCATTGAACCGCGGCCGTGAAGACGACATCCTCGATCCTGATATGGCAAAGGCTCTTCAGGAAAACGGCATGAAGAACGACTACACATTCCTTGAGCGTGGCCTTGCCATCCAAGGTGCTCCTGAATACGCAACAGCGATGCTTTCGCTCGATGCGAAGTCGGCGATGCCAGCCTTTCTCAATTACTTGATGCGCGCAGATCTCGAAGATTTGCGTCAGCTCAACCAGAAATCTGTGAACGTTTACACCTGCACAGTGATCTTTCGTTTCATGATCGAAAATCCGATTCCCATTTCGCACCCTGGCGTTGCGAGCATCTTCCTCTTTGCCGTCTCGAGAAATCGCGGCCTGGCGGATATGGCGAATGCGGTTTTGGAAAAACAAATTCCTGAGCATCGCGCGAGTTTTGCGGCGATCCTGGCTCGTTTGCCTGTGCCGGTTCAGGTTGCTTTCATTGAGAACTCTCAGCGTGAGATGACAGCGAATCTTCGTCTTCTCCTGAATGATCTGAAAGATGTGGCTCAGAACAAAGAAGTGATTGAAGAGATCGGTTCAAACGCTTGAAGCCATTAGGATTTGACTAGGAAAATGACAGTGCGGGTGAGACTATGAATCTAAAGTGAAGACATTATTGAAAGCGGAGCTTTGGTGCGAACATTGCAATCGGAAGGCTCAGGCCCTTCGGTCTATCAATCTTCCTACGGAGTTCCTCTTGAAAAATTTTGCTGCTGCCCTTATGATTGCGATTTTATCTTCCAGCCCAGTCTTCGCTACCAACTGGGGATCGAACGACACCGAAAATAAAAACCTCGAAGGCATCGTTCTTCTGACCTACATCAATGGCGATTACAAAAACGCCGGTACGATTTTTGAAAAACTCAATATCTTCAAGTCCAAATATAAGACTCTCCAGCACATTAAAAATGATCTTGAATTTCGTTACGAGTCGAACAATGACCATAGCATCACCACAGGCGCGGATTACGAAAACCT
>SEDW01001379.1 GCA_004193325.1 Pseudomonadota bacterium
GCTTCCGTAATATTCTTTTGCTGGTAGAGTGATCGAGCCAGGAAGATCTTGGAGGACGTGTGATCGGGCTGTTTGGTCAGGACCTGACCGAAGAGATCGACAGCTTCGTCATAGCGCTTGGCATCATAGGCTTCCATGGCCTTGCGATAGATCTTTTGCAAGGAAGCGTTCTTAGGGACAAGACTGGCTGTAGTTGGGGCTGAAGCAGGGCTAGCTGGCGCAGCAATGGCTCCTGGAATTTGATAATTCCAAGCAAGGCTAAAGCTGAACGCAACGAGAAGACGCTTCATGGGGCCTCAAAGAGCAATAATGGCGGCTATAGTCCCATTATAGCATCTCAAAACCGGCCCCCGTAAAGCCCTCTGCTAGGCAAACATGACCGCGCACCAGGAAATGCCCCGAAATTCAAGAGATAAGTTGATTGACCTGGCCTATTCTATACAATAGTATCGTTATCTTTCGCGTTTTCAGAGGAGGATGGTTTATGGCACGCGTATCCATCGAAGATTGCCTTAAGTTTATTGAGAATCGTTTTGCTCTAGTCGCCGTTGCTTCGCACAGAACTCGGCAATTGATGGAAGGTAAGACTCCTCTCGTCAAAACAAGAAACAAAGAAGCAGTCACAGCCCTATTGTTCATAAGAGTCACGAATCCAATGTCTTAAATCTGCTTGACTAAGGCTAATACGAATGGACCTCTGACGCAGATGTAGGGAATAGAAATTAGTTTGAAGTCCCAAAGAATTCAGAGGCTTATTTGAGTTGAGCGAAGGAAAAGGCCTTTGCTTATCGTTCCGCTCGTCCCAGGATGGAGATAGAAACGCAGACCTATGCGTATCCAACTACCAAACAGACGAGGGAGATATATCATGAGCAAGGCAAGCAAAAACAAATTCCATCCAGAAAACGCAAATCACGGTGATGACAGTCTTGATGCGAACCAATCAGCAAAATCCATGAATAACGCTGCGACTGCGAATAGCGTCGAAGGTTCGGCTCATGATGTCGATCCAGTAAATGCGATGGACAATGAGGGTGGTGCTCAACAAGCTGGCCAAACTCGCGATGAATTCGATGGCGAAAGTCTCGAGAACAACAGCTCGGCTAAAAACCGCTCTAAGTCTTCGGACCAATACGATTCTTCGGCCTCTTCGTCAGAGTCTGAGGGAAGTCTGATGTCACGCGCTGCTTCGCTCCTCGACACCCAAGCCGTGAAAAAGAATTTGAATCTTGTCAAAGACAAAGCCAATGACTTTGTATCAAGCAGCAAAGAGCAGCTTGGAACAAAATTC
>SEDW01001380.1 GCA_004193325.1 Pseudomonadota bacterium
AAAGCTTCGGTAATGGTTTTCTCTTCCGCGAGGGCGTAGCCCGAGGTGGAAGAGAAGTTATATTTCTTGATGGTCTTATTAGCGAGGGTAAGATCATAGCGGGTACCGGAGACTCCGATGCCAGATGAAGACTTAAACTGAATAAGATCATATTTCGTAAAATCCTTGATCTCTCCCTTGGTTTTGGAAGAACTCTTGCCACAGGATTGGGGGAGCAGCAGCAGAGCTGCGAGGATCACAGGCGTATAGCGCATGGTTGGTCCTTTTTAACTTTTTCCTAATGAACAATTGTAAGCGCTGTTGGATTGAATTGGAATAAAGTATGCGTTGATTCGATTATTCAATGGGGCGCGTAATTCAGTGTATCCCCTCCACGGGGGTTCTTGAGGCTCTGCCTCAAACTCCGGTCGGGGGGTACCAATACCCCCCAACACCCCCTTTGGGCAAGGCTGCCGCCTTCCGATCCGCTTTACGGCGGGGGTTTGGTGTTTGGGGCGTTAGCTGGTGGAGGCTTTGGTTTTTCCAGCGGGCCTATTTTTAAAGGTTCTTTTACTGTTTCTTGCCAGTTCAGACTCTGCGCATCATCGAGTTTTAAATTCAAACCACAATAAATGACAATCTGTTCATACCTGCAGGGAACAACTGTCGTTTATAAAATAAAAACCGCTGGAAAACCCGGAGCGTTAGACAGCTAACAATAAAAAAAGAAAATGAGCAGTAAAGCGGATCGGAAGGCGGCAGCCTTGCCCAAAGGGGGTGTTGGGGGGTATTGGTACCCCCCGACCGGAGTTTGAGGCAGAGCCTCAAGAGCTGGGTAAACAGCCTCCAAGTGGGCGTCGCGGAATGCTATCCACGCAGTCTGGGCCTTCTTTAGTTTTTTGAGAAAAATGCTGTCTGCTTTGTATTTAGTCTGGATCTCTTTATAGGTGTCGTTTAATTCTTTGTCTGTTTTTAGGAACTCTGCACAGCTCTCGCCTGCGGCGTAGCTCTGCGTCGTCGCTGTTAGCGTGATGAGCAATGCCATGGCTTTTAGGAATTTCATCTTTCTTCTCCTCCTTGATCTTTGAGTTCCGATCCTAATCAGGAAATTACATAATATCGAGTTAAGAATTAACTCACGCTGCATTTGGTCCTGGAATTTCCGCTCCAAAATAAAAAACACCCGCAGATTTCTGCGAGTGTTTGTCTCTTTCATTCATTTTTTAGCGGAAATATTAATTTCCTGCAAAGCTCACACAGTAAAGTCCCGCACTCGCCTTGTCTGCTTCCGCCGCTGCGGACTTCTCAGCGCTTTCCGCGAGGTTGATTGCTATCCGTTGCGAAACGCCGTCGATGATTTCAAAATCCGCCGTCCAGGCTTTTTGGAAGGAACGTCCACCGTGGGATTTGATGCCCTTAAGTAAGCCGTTGCTCGATGCGGCCATCAACTCAGCCTTCGTTGGGAGCTTCCAACCTTGGCTGCAGCCTTTGTTTACTTGGTCTTCTGACGCAACTTCGGTCTCTAGAGGAATGAACCAACGTTTATTCGCTACACTGTCTTCCCATTCGTAATAACGAATCGGCGAACGCGCAATGTAGTTCGAACTTGTGTCACCTGGCGTCACGCCGCGCCAACGGCCATTCTTACATTT
>SEDW01000310.1 GCA_004193325.1 Pseudomonadota bacterium
TTGGCTTCTTTCAGAGAATCATTATTTCCGCAGATGGGAATGAAGGAATAGATGAGGTGATTGATCTTATCCCAGGGGATATCATCGATTCCATACATGCGGCCGTAGACGCCCCACTCGACAAAATAAGCACCAACGACGTTGCCTGGTTTGCCGCCTTCGACTGGAGGAATCACTGTGCCCGTGCCCGTGCCCGTGCCCGTGCCAGTGCCAGTGCCAGTGCCAGTGCCAGTGCCAGTGCCAGTGCCGGTGCCGGTGCCTGTGCCAGTGCCTGTGCCTGTGCCTGTGCCTGTGCCGGTGCCTGTGCCTGTGCCTGTGCCTGTGCCCGTGCCTGTGCCTGTGCCCGTGCCTGTGCCTGTGCCATTACCACTGCCGGTACCGACAGGATCGGGGTTGGAGGGGAGATTTCCTCTTCCGCTATTGAGGCCCGGACGCGCCGGTGGAGGCGAGCAACTCATGAGGAATGCGGCAAGGGCAAGACTAAACAAGAGACTCTGCTTCATAACCGTTCTCCAAGTTTGGGCCTCAGCCCCGTAGCGTCCCGTCATCATTTCTTACTATCGGACATATTTGGAAAAGCCTAAAGACTCGATCGCCAGTCTATGATTCCGGCAGCTTAGTCTGTCCAAGCAGTGGCATTTCGTTTATTTGAGCATCCTCATTATAGACTAGCCCGAGTAAATCCACACGTCTTTCACATCGCATCTGCAATATCAAAGAGGCCATCTCTTCTTCCAAAGTGCGAGGCACCCGCCTCAACACTCACTCCAAGGGAGAATTTTCCATGCAGCCTTCTGAAAGCGACGTAAACCGAATCCTCATTGAATCCGACAACTCTGCCATGACTCTTCGCCAACTCTATCAACTCTATAAAAGCCAACATAAAAAAGTCTCTTTCTCCTTTCTCTGCAGGCGCTGCGGCATTCCTTCAAAAGGTTATCTCTCCTTCGTCATGAGCGGCAAACGCCGTCTCAATGCCAAGTATTGGTCGCCAGTCTGCGACGCATTCAAACTCAATTATCAACAGGCCGAAATCATGCGCCTGCTCCTCGAGGCCGACGCGCAACCCGAAAAACGTTTTCTCTTTGATGAACAAATGCAGTCTTTGAGAGCTCAACTGCCTTGCTAAACTTAGAGTAAACAGACTTAAATTCCAGGCCCGAATTATGAGCAAATCGACCGGAATAGCAGGTATTTCCCGTTGTAAATATTCACCTAAGCCCTCGATTTGATTGGCTGGAATATTTTCCCTTAAGATTTAGATCAATCCTTCCGATCCCCTTCCTAGCCCCTTGGGTAAAGGAGATCTCATGAAAGACCTTAAAGAGTTCAAATACCAACATCAGCTCGACGAAGGGACCAAACACAAATCCCCGCGTTCCCGCTTCGATCTCTATTGCGGAATGCTTCTCGGCGCTCTCGCAGTTGGAATTATTTGGCCTGCGGCAACCAAATGGATCGCTAAGGAAACTCGTGTCGCTCATGCGATGACTGCTAAAAAACTCATCGCTTCAAACGTCGTCCCTGAGAGCATGACTGAGACAAAATCTACGAACATCGATAAGATCATTCCAACACCGCTGCCGGCCGAAACGATAACAAGAGGAGTGGAAAAATCTCCAGCGCCTTTGGAAACGCCCAGTCGGAAAGCCGTTTCACTCGTAAAAGAAAACCGAGCGGAAAAACCCAAAGAGAAGAAGATCAGCTCGAAGAAAATTATCGCTGCGAAGCCATTAGAGAAAGAGAAAGAAAAAGAGAAAAAAGACCTTCGCCTGGCAAGCCGCTCCGTAGCACCTGTTAAAGCCGCTCGAGTGGAAGCCGTGATTGAAAGCGAAATGGTCCTCACGGCGGCGGACGTTCAGGCCAAGACCGATGCCACTCTTTTAAGAAACGATGTCAGCGGTGCTACACCTGAGTCGCTGGCAGCCGAAGTATCCGGCCCCTTTATCACAATCTCAGCCGTGCAATACGATAAGAGCAGTCTGTCCAACTGCAAAAATCGCTGTCTCTTGAAAGCCAGAGATGCAAAAGGCCAGGCGGTAAACGCCATCATAAGCGGTCCGAGTTTCGCCGACATTCTCATCGAACATCAGGGCACGATCAATCTCACAGGTAAAAAATCCACGATCAAAAAACACGAAGTCTTTCTCGTCCAAAACATTACGTTCAATCTTCCCGACGCAAAAGCGGGTGTGGCAAATTCTGGCAGTAGCCAGCCGGCGAAGAGCAACGTGAGTCAGCCAAACACCGCTCCCAGCACCTACCAAGGCGGCTCGGAAGCCTACGAAGATCTCGGTTCTGACCTAGCTCCACGCTGATAAACTCTTTGAATGAAACAAGTAGGCCTGCCTTTATGGTAGGCCTTTTTTTCGTTGTTTTTGCTTAATTCTGGATAAAAGAGTGACAAAAAGGAGGCCCTTCTTTAGCTGAGCTAAAGTAAGGCGATAAAAGAGAAAAAAAGCATAAAAAAGGCGCCCGATTCTTTCTGATATAAGCGAAAAGTTCCGCCATCCTCTGGCCATCACAGGAATTTTATCCTATGGTAGGCCGATTCCAAGCAGGATCGTATCGGGGACGCTATATGCTCAAGGACTTAAAAAACTTGGTAGACGACTGGTTGAAGGACAGAAGCACACGCAATCTGTCTCTTCTTTCAAGACAGTCCGGGGTTCCCTACCCCACGCTTCGTCGTGTCTACCAGCAAGAGAATAGCCCTACGCTCGAGACAGTGCTCGCACTGCTCAGCGTTGTGGCACCAGGCGACAACGCCCTCAGCTTTCTCAACAAACACTTCAGTTCCGTCGGCAGCTGGGTCTCTAAGCTCGTCAAAGGCCTCGACACCCAATTCCCCACGGCTGACATCCACGAGGAACTACGCGATCGCATCAGCTTCGCTATCATCACCCTCGCGAGTGCTCAAGGCACCACGAGAGCCTTGGTGGAAAAGAAGTTCGGCGACTACGGCACGCAGAAACTCAATCGCCTCATCGAGATGGATGCGATTTATGAGAAGGACCAGAGACTCTTCTTTCGCTATGAGAACTTTTCGGTCATTGATTCGCGCTTGATCCTCGAACAAATCAAACATACAGTCGATCTATTCGACGTGAAACAAGTCGGCGAACCTGCGGTTTGCGCTCAACTTCATACCGAGGGATTAAACGATACTGGCGTTGTTCAGTTAGCTCGTCTAATCGCTGAGTTTGAAGAAGACCTGCAGAGAATTTTCGTCCGCGAACGCGGGACGAACGTCGTTATGCTGAGTTATATTTCCAGCTTTTTACATAAAGAATGAGCTCTATGAAAAACTTATTGATCATTTTACTTACAGTTTGCCCGTCTCTGGCATTTGCCGGCCAACATTCTGGACTTGGCGGCACACCACCGACTCCACCACCGCCGCAGCAACCTGCCCCTGAGTCGAGTTTTGAAGAATACAATCGCTGGATTCAGGATCAGATCGAAGAAGCTCTGAGACAGTTGGAACCGGAACAAAAATAAT
The DNA here is from genome assembly GCA_004193325.1 of Pseudomonadota bacterium. Lineage (GTDB taxonomy): Bacteria > Bdellovibrionota_B > Oligoflexia > Oligoflexales > Oligoflexaceae > Oligoflexus. Next base: position 3,503 of record SEDW01000310.1, read on the forward strand.
CAGGAGCCAAGGCTAAGGCTCTGAAATAAAGAGAGAGGCTCGTTATCCAGGATAACGGCCTCTCTTTTTCTGCGTCTGGAGCGTGGATCACCCCCCCGCGAGCTGATCCTTGGCGATCTCGAAGCGATAGCGTCCGAGATTTTGGAAGATCTCCGGCTTGTCGACTTTTAAAGACTCAATCGCTTTGCTCTTCCACAATTCCGCACTCGCCTTGTCAAAGTTTTTATCGAGAAAAGCGGCCTGAATGAGTTTCAGCTCAGCCCACTTCTGCGTAACAAGTGGAGTAAAAGCCTTTTGCTCGTTAAACTCCTTGTCGAGCTTTTGAACGAGAGCGTGCCCCTTGTCTATCGAACTTGGAATATTTACGGACAACATCCAGGCATTTTTCAATAAACTCACGATGGTGTTATTCAAATATCCAAACTCTTTACCATGTGCCTCCCCTTCATCGATCGAACGATTTAAAGCCGCAATCGCCTTATCCCGCTGGCCCTGCTGAAGGTAGAGGATCGCCAGATCCTGCGTCTCCTTAACCTTTTGATCACTCAAGGTCTCCGCCTGAAAATGCAGATTCTTGGCGTTATCCATAATCTTCGGAAAGAGTGCGAGACGTTCTTCGAGTGCCTTGACCTTCTTCCCGTTATCGATACCAAAGGCCTGACTCATGAGACCAAGAGCGACGAAACGTAATTTCAGAGGTTGCAGCTTCAGGGCTGCAGCATCGGCATCGAGGATTTTGGTTGAAGCTGGAATGGCTTCAAGCACAGGAGCGAGCTGGGCTTCTGCTTCCGCTCCCTTTCTCTGCGCGACTAAAGAGTGAGCATAGCCCAGACGGATAGAAGGAGTGAAAACATCGGCTGGAAGTTTTTTGAAGAGGGCTTCCGCCGCTTCATTCTCGCCAGCATTCCAGGCATAAAACGCAGCTTTTTCCTGAAACGGCACGATCGGCTGAGGATTGAGCGACAGGGCCTGCTTCATCGCCAGATAGGCATCGCCACTGCGGTAGCTCAA
>SEDW01000311.1 GCA_004193325.1 Pseudomonadota bacterium
ATCCAACTGCTCTTGAATATGTTGAGCCTCACCCATCACCGTGCTTCGCCGCTTTTTTGTTCGCGCCAAAAGCTGAGCTTCTTCGGTTCGTTTCCACTCTATTTTACATGCCTTACAAAAGTGCTCGCGCCACCCCGTCTTTCGACTCATGAAAAATTCTGACTCGTGCTTTATCTCTCCGCAATAACGACATTCCTTCTCCATACCTTGCTCCTACTTCGAAGCCCTGAAGATGGTGAATCACGAGCGAGAATCGTGTGGAGGAGTCGGATTATTTCCGTAGGAGTTAGGATTTGAAATACGCCCGTTTTCAGTATGAGGAATAAGTTCTAATTCTTGATGCTGAGCAATCAAGCGTGCTCGCTCTAATGCATCTTTTTTAGTTTCGGCTATAAAACTAGCGCGATCCGTGCCCGGCTGCTGGCCTTGCCATCTCCCATCTGGGCGTTTTGTCACATGAATTTCACCGCGAGTGTTTGCTGATTTATCATCGTGTTTATTTTTAGAGATGATATTTACCTATGCAGTTTTTTTTGACAAGCGAAAGACCGTTGGTCTTAAACCTCATTTTCATCAAGAGACAAACAATCACAACGTTAGAAAGAACGGAAACCTTCTAAACCTTTGACCAGAAGGCAGTTGAGGATTTTTAGTAAAGTCCATATTCCGATCCAAAATATAACCCCGTATAGAAAAGCCTCGAAGCGGATGCGCTGCGAGGCTTTGCTATTTTATTGAGGTCTAACTAGATGATGGTGGCGGCAGAATCTCTACTGCTGCTGTTTGCGCGATTCGATTGCCACTTATTATACAGCCATCGACCTGCTGCAAACGCTGCCGCTGCTTTCATTCCACCTTTAACACCGTCGTATCCTCGGAACATAGACGCCGATTTTTCAAGAACGCTCATAAAAACTCCCAACTGTTAAATTTTTATTGGAAATTATTCCGTTCGACATGTGAACCTATGCAGGAAAGATACCAAGAATTTGACCCTGCATGGCGCGTCGCGGGAACTGCGGAAAGCGGCACAGATTTTGAAATCAATATGAGGGTCCATTGAGATTCTTAAAAAATTGCAAAGGAGCCTTTTATGTCGAATATTAAAAATGATACTGGGAAACGAGATGCGGATCTTAATCAGAAATCGATTCAGTCGGGCCGTAACAGTGACAAGGTAGATCAAGAAGGAAAAGACGACGCAAGCACGTCGATCAACCAAAGCTACAATACTGAGAGACCGACTGCGTATAGGAAATACGTGTCACGATAAATGATCCTAGTCCCAAGCTCTAAGCGTAATTCGAGAAATGAATATATTTATGGCCGTCCCTAGACAGTTCGTATAAAACTTTCTAGAATAATGGCATTCCATCCTCATGTCCCATCTTTTTCTCGATGCGAGTCATAATTCTCATGAATATCTTTAAAGATCTGATGCGCGTTGTAGCCCTGGTTCTTATCGCGTGCGCAGTTTATAAGGATTCGGTAGCCTGTGCTATCTCAGCCGGAACTCTTTATCTGGGAGGTTTCGATTCTACGTTGCATCTCCGGCAAATCCTTCGCCTTAAGCAAAACGAGCAAGCGCCCCCTGTACCGAACGCCGTTGAATCGTCTGCACATAATGTGATTCATCTCAGACGCTGAATCGTTCGCTCATTCGACGCGTTTCGAAGACGAATGACACTCGCAAGCTCGCTTTCAAGGAGCAGGCCCGCTAGACCTCCTCCTTGGCCAATATTGACGATATCATCCATCGCAAAGCGACAAGCTCCTCAGTACAGACCGTAAATCGTAAAAGGGACCCAACTTATAAGCTGTTTTGTCATTTTCTATGTCATGAAAGAATGAAAAATTCTTGAGCCTATTCCCGTGATTCGCTCTGCGCAGGCAGTGTGGTCAGAATTTCCTCGTCCGCACAATGCGAAGCGACCATCCTCCAACAGGAAGGGCCAATGGAATTGTTTCCATTGGCCCTGATTCTATTGAAATTCTGCTCGTCAGGATCAAGGGGTGACGTTGGTCACACCGGATGCGTAAAGCAGACCACCGAAAAGATGCTTTTCGAAGAGCGGATTGGTCCATACAAAATCAAAATGCCCGAGACCGGAATACCAAGCCCGTCCGCCTTCAAACTCGTGATACCACGCGATCGGGTGCGATGTGTGAGGGACATTAGGATTTGTGTTCGGCGAATCATCGAGAGTCAAGAGAACTTTAACCTGATCTTTATCGAAGCTTTTGAAGCGATACCATTCGTCGGTAATCTTCCATTCGTCTGGCAGAGCCGCTGTCGACACGTGAGTTTTGTCGTTACGAATAACCTTGGATTCGAACACTTCGTGACCATCAAAGAAAGCGCCCACGAGCTTACCGTACCAAGGCCAGTCATATTCAGTATCGGTGGCCGAGTGTACTCCAAAGTAACCTCCACCACCTTTAATGTAGTTTTCAAACACGGTCTGCTGCGCCGGAGTAAAAATATCGCCTGTGGTACAAAGAAAAAACACGGCATCAAACTTCGCGAGATATTCTTTGGTGAGTTTAGTCGCGTCCTCTGTCGCTTCGTATTTAAAGCCATTTTTCTCGGAAGACGCTTTCATAAAGGCCAGACCGCTCTTGATCGATCCGTCATGACGAAATCCCGACGTTTTTGAAAAAACGAGGATGTTGACCTTTTTAATATCTTTCGAAGTCACGACGACAGGTGTCGGAGCCGGATCGGTCGGAGTATTTGTAGGGACCGAGGGTAGTGGCAATCCAGTCGATGGAATGGTATTCGCGCTGCCCGCACCTTCCTCATTCTCAGCCGACGGATTGTCTTGAACCTCAGCAGAAGGATCATCGCTCTTGCCTGAGGCGTCCGCGCCTGCCGTATATTTAGAAGCTGAATGAATAATTGCTCTTTCAGGAGCAGCCGCACAACTTACGAGTGCAAAGACTAAGCTGCTGAACATAATATTTTTCATAATATTCCTAGCTCTGATACTCATATCCAAACCTTACTATCGGTAGAGGCCTCCGGAATAATGAGCCTTTTTATCCAACGGTTGATTGCATCTGCAATCTCAGACGCTTGGGCTAAAGCGAAATAAGACATTCACAAAACATTAAAATGGTAAAAAGCATGGTTTGCCCCGGCTCATCCCATTGTATTCCGTATAAGTCTTTACCAGCATCCCGAAAGTAATAGCCGTCGGTGAAAATTTGGGAATTGACATCGTCACATTAGGAAGAGCTTTTTGATAACAGAGGGAAGTTTCGTGGGTACTGCCGCAAATAGTCTCAGAACAACCTTCGCAAGGTCAGATTTTAAAGCGCTACCCTCCTTTGCTGTGGAGTTAGAAAATCTTATTAGGGCTTATATAGATTTCAATTTATCTTCTTCTCTGCCGATCGGAAATCTGTCTGAATTGCATTAAGGGCTTTTTAATTTCTGAATTTAACACAGACGAATAGGAACGCGTCCTGAGCTAGGCCTTAAGAACTTCCAGGTTATCTCAAACCAGGGGGCTCTCGCTTCCTGCCCATTGTCATCATGGCTCTTAGTTTATTCCCATCAACTTTTCGGCCCAACTACAACACCATTGAAATGAACCAATTCTTGAATTGTGCCTACCATCGCCAAAAGGATAATTCCTAGGTCCGACTTATCGAACGTGCGGGCTAATGCTGCTTCAAAAAAATCTTGACGAATCTACTCATTCCGACTATTTCAAAATTGATAGCAATACGAATGTATAGTGCCTATTTTGGGATAGAAATATCTACGTTTCGATCGGTGAAGCTGTTTTATTGCTAGGTGTATCTCTCAGCACTTTGAGGCGTTGGGAAGCTGACGAGACAATGCTACCGAACCATCGAACTATCGGCAATCAGCGACGGTATAATACAGATGAAATCTGCTCACGATTCGAACTCGAATCCAACAAAGTGAGAGCGGTTAAAGCTATTGGTTATTCTCGAGTATCGAGTCATGACCAGAAAAAAGATCTTCTTTCCCAAGGCCTGAGACTGGAGGAGTACTGCAGTGAGAATTTCGCTGATTTTGAACTTATTTCCGATTTAGGGTCAGGTTTAAGTTACAAGAAGCCTAGGTTAAATAAATTACTTTCTCGAATTCAAACGGAATCATTCACTCATCTCATTCTTACCCATAAAGACATGCTTCTAAGATTCGGATCAGAAATTATCTTTTCACTTTGCCGCGATCATAAGATCGAGGTCATCATTATCGATGACAGTCTTGAGAAGTCCTTTGAAAAAGAACTTAGTTCTGATGTAATTGAACTCATGACTGTGTTTGCGCGAAGCCTCAGGGACGCCGATCACATAAAAACAGAAAGCTGGCGGCATAATGCGTAAGGCAGAAGATTCAGGTCAAAGAACCATAGAAACTCGCTTACCTTGCGCGAAAGATTTTCCGTTGCTTGACGAGGTTCTAAGCTATTTCTCTTCACTGAGACATCGGCTTTACCGAGATCTGATAGTCAAAGATTTGCCAATTAATGATCTGAAAACGCATTACATAACCTCGTACGGCGTAACCGCTAGGCACTTTAACTCGCTAGCTAAAGATGTTTCGGCGCGGGCGAAGGCTAATGAAGAGCTACTTAAACTTAGTTTGAAGAAGGTCGAAAGCCACATTTTGATTGTGAAAAATCAATGCGTAGAGCTTCAAAAAAAGATCAAGAAAGATGAATCCTTGTTAAAGGCGATTGCGACCTATCGAACCAAGGTCGCAAGCTGGAAGCTCAAGGAAAATTGCGGTAGAAAGGTTTCGAAAAAACCCGTCATGCCAAGCAGCATTTACAAGCTGCAAAGGCAAGAGCTCATTAGTGAAATTTTGAAGTTGTACGGACAGATTCACCCAAAGAAGCGACGTCTATATAATCTGACGATTAAACGTGAGCGTATTAAGGCACGTTCTGTCTCAAAGCTATGTTTTGGTTCCGCCAAGCTCTTTCGTGCCCAGTTTAATCTTGCGGCGAATTCGCTCGAAGGCCATCAAGATTGGCTGAATGTTTTCAGGCTCGCACGATCGAGTTCGATGACTTTCGTAGGCTCGTCGGACGAGAGCTTTGGTAATCAGACTCTTCAATATTCAATGGCTGATAAGACGCTTAAGATTCGCCTACCCAATGCCAAAGGCTTTGAGAGCAAGACTCTCCTTTTGCGAGACGTTGTCTTTCCTGATTTTCTGAAAGCGGAATTTGCCAAGGCTTTGTCGCATCCAGGGAAGCACGGTAAGAAGAATCAGAAAACGTCACTTCCTATCACCTACAGACTAATTCGGCGTTATAATTCAGCAAACAAAGAGAAGTCTTATTATTTGCAGGCATCATTCAAAGTTGCAGCGCCTCCGATCATTACTCGCTCAGACAATGGCCTGGTAGGTCTTGATACTAATGCGGACCATCTTGCCATTACTGAGACAGATCGCTTTGGGAATTATCTGGATAGTTTCGTGCTCCCCTTCAATTTAAAAGGGCTAGACAGTGAACAGGCCGCGGCGATTATAGGCG
>SEDW01000312.1 GCA_004193325.1 Pseudomonadota bacterium
AGCATAGGTGTTATAGAGCGCGAGCATGCGAGTGGATTCAGCTTTTTCGATCGGGCGACGCCAGAGCTTGGCGCCCACGCCGTTGATCAGAGTGTTCACGCAGGTTTCGCCAGCAGTCAGAGCACAGCCGACGACAGATTGAAAATTAGTCGCGACAAATTCTTTGGAAATAACTTTGGCAACGTTGAGATAGGCATCCATGTGCGAATCGCTGACGAGGTTGGTTGTCGCATTGTTTTTGAAGCCAAGGATGCGTTGCTCGACCGGAAAATCGGCAGCATAGTTCGTCTTGAGATTGAGGACGCTCGCGATGCTGTTGTTGTATTCGACTTTGGTCAGGAGCCGAAGAATCGGTTCAGGCGCAGCACCTGTCGCTGTAGCGGAACAGCTGTTGTTCTGAGCGGCAAGAATTTGTTCAGCAACCTGTTTCAAGGCCTGAGTGTCGACGCTTTTGGGTGGAACGGTTGTCGTTCCCGAATGAGGATTGTCACTGCCGCCGGCGTTGGCTGATTTCGCTTTGCCTAGACTCGGCCGTTGCACAGGATTCGAGCAAGCGGTGACGAGGCATGCGAGCAGCATGCCTTTCAACTTGATGGAATTATGGATTTTCATCAATTCAGTCCCTTAGCTTCATATTCGTCGCCGGTTTTAAACGCCAGTTTTTCTTTATCGACATATTCCCCTTAAACGTTTAGGTTTTTTAAATTAACTTTATCCAAACAGTTTTCTTTCAATTCAAGGCCTTCTCCTAGACCTTCAAAGTTCATTCCTTTCTTCCTCGGAATCAGAAGTCAGAATCCGAAATTTCAAAATGGTCCCGCCTAATTAGGTCTAAATTTGGGCCTTAATGGAATGATTTTGTTGCACAAATTTAAAGCAGCTCAAGTCCGAATAACATTCACCGATAGTGGATTGCGCTCTCGCGGCGCATTTTAGAGGACTGGAGGCACTGTGAAATTTACAGGCAAAACATTAAGCTTGGTCGCCCTGGCAACTGCTCTTACGAGCTGCGGAGTGCGCGAACGTCGAATCACTCAGGATACGATGGCTGCAGAAGCATCGTCTGATACCGCTGATTCCAATCCAGCTACCCAGACTCCTGCAGCGGGCAGCAGCGGCAATGCTAGCGGAACAGCCTACGATTCTACCAAAGGCGGCAGCACAACAACCGAAGCAGCTGGCCAAAGTCAAAATCAATCCGGCCAAAATCAAAACCAAAATCAAAACGGCGATAATCCAGGACAGACTGGTGAGTATAATGACGAAGGCACAGCCTACGTTCATATCGAGGTCGCTTGCGGTTGTTCATCAGCAACAGACGTCTGTTCGATGCTCAACTGGTACGACATCTCAATTCTCGATCGTACGACGAAGCAAGTAATCTGGGGCGGCGAAGGTCATAAAGTTGTGATGCACAACGAGTGTAGCTTCACGAAAGTCCTTGGCAAAACGATCAAGATTCCAGCAGAAGTATTGGCTCGCGAAGCCAACACCATGCTTTTCCGTTTGAAAAATGAAGCTGAAGATCAAATCGTTCCTTTCTATCCTCCATTCCATCACGGACAAATCGGTCCTCGCGGAGCTCCAGGACCTCAAGGTTCTTCAGGCCCAGCAGGCGCTAATGGTTCTGCCGGTCCAGCGGGTTCGCCAGGTCCTGCTGGAGCGAACGGTGCGATGGGTCCAGCTGGTCCAGCGGGCGCTAACGGAGTGGCAGGCGCTCCAGGTCCACAGGGTCCTAAGGGTGATAAAGGCGACAAGGGTGATAACGGAGCAGTCGGTCCAGCCGGTGCTCAAGGTGCTGCGGGTCCAATCGGTCCAACAGGTGTCGCTGGTGCTAAAGGCGCAACGGGTGCGAACGGAGCGACAGGCCCAGCCGGTCCTACCGGAGCGACAGGCGCAATCGGTCCACAAGGTTTGCCAGGAGCGATGGGTGCTACAGGTCTAAGGGGTGAAACAGGAGTTATGGGACCACAAGGCCCAGCCGGTGTAGCCGGAGCTGCTGGTGTTAAAGGTGACAAAGGAGATACAGGAGCCATCGGTCCTCAAGGTCCACGCGGTGACCAAGGTTTGCCAGGCGCCAAAGGCGATAAGGGTGATACAGGTATAGCCGGAGCTCAAGGTCCTACCGGTGCCACAGGCCCAGTCGGTCCAAGCGGTCCACAAGGTCCTAAAGGCGACCAGGGTGATGTCGGTCCTCGCGGTCCACGCGGTGAAACAGGTGCTGAAGGTCCAGTCGGTCCGCAAGGTCCAGCCGGTATTAACGGGACTTCATCGAAGACCACGACTTCTACGAAAGCTTTGAAATTGAATTGATACTGAGTCTAAAATAGAAACGCCCTCCGGAGCTCAGCTTCGGAGGGCGTTTTTGTAATTTAAGAAAATCAGTTATTACTCTTCGCCTGACTTCGTTCGCATCGCCACACACTTATCTACAAAATCAGAACCGTTCTTGATCCATCCAGCATTTCTCGCATCGTCAACCCACTGGGAAGCATAGATGCAGTGCATACGGGTATTAGGATGAGGATGATCCCACGATCTCTGACGCAAGGGCTCGCTACAGAAACTTGGTTTGAATTTGACTGGATCAAGGCCAATCACATTACCCGAATAGCAAGGGCCGAAGCCGCTGAAGCCATAACGATTCATGTTCTTGATGACTTTATCGTTAATTTCCTGGCTGTGGAAAATAATGACGTCTAATCCACTCGCCCGAAGGTCCTTGACGAGGGCTTCAATTTTCGAGTTATGATAGTCGCTGAGAAAAGTCATGGTTGCATCACTGGCGAGATTTATCAGTCCGCTAGGATCTGGCGGAAGGCCCTGAAGCGACGGCATATTGCCGACGATTATGCGCTTGTACCCGAGTTCGGCAATTTTCTTTACCGACTTCTGAATATCGCTCACTGTGCCATCAACGAGTTTTCGCGCAGCTGCTTCGTTGATCTTGCCGTTCCTCTCCACATCTTTGCTATGAGCAAAGTAATTATTCGGTCCTGACCAAACTGCAATGATTGTATTAGAAGGTGAGGCAACGACTTTGTGCAGAAGAAGATCATGCTTAAAGCTTGTGACCTGATCTTCCAAAGAGGTCAAAATCAAGTCCCGGAAGGTATTCTCAATCTGCAGAGGATTGAGATATTTTAGCCAGGATAGAAGTCCCCCATCGATTTCTCGTGAGGTGCCCGCGCCGCCGACAGCGTAATTTTTCAGGCTAATGCCCATACCGCCGCTGACATACTCATTCCAAACTGGTCCATTGCTGAAACGATTCTGCCAGTAGTTGCACTTGGGGACGACCAGGTCGAATGTCTTCCGGCCAAGGTTGCCTGTGTCTGACATACTATCGCCCAAGACTATCAGGTTTTTGATGCCAGAGTTATCGATGAGGCCTTTCAAATAATCTTTATGACTTTCATCGAAATATTTATGTGTCGCGTTTTCACCTAAGCAGGTGAACGGGAGCGATTGAAGTTTGCTTGACTCTTTGTCTGATCCACAGGCAGCCGTAAGAGAAAGAACAAGCGCGAGGCTTACAATATTTTTCATTTAGAATGTCCTATTTCGTAAATCAAATTCCGTCAGGGGCATCAACAGTGAGCGGGAGTTCGGCGTTGAGGAAACGTTCGACATCACTGTAATCAATATAACCGCGTTTTTTGCCGCCGAGAAAACTGTAGATGAGTTTCATTTCAGTTTTACCAGCAAAGGTATTTCTCACACCTTGTTCGGCACAAATGCCTTCTTTAACCGCGACCAGATCCTCGTACTGGAGACGTCCGTTCGCATCCTGACGTTCAGCGAGAGCCGAAAGTGTGCGGGCACGATGCGAGGCATTCACTTCGGTGCCGCCCTTGGCAAATGCCAGGCCACAGTCGTGCGAGACGCCGAGCGCTGTGTGGAGCGATTCAAGATTTACATCATTGAAATAAGAGGTACGGGTGACGACCTGTCCACCGGAGACGGCCGTGGCAACGGTTCCGCACTGAAGGACATCACAACCAAATTCGCGAGCGATGTTGGTGATCTTCAGGATACTGACAAGCAAAGGTCCTGGGCTGTCTTTTGCGCTGTCATAAAGTCCCGCACGCTCAAGGAGGCGATGGAAAGGACAGATGATTTTCGGATTTTCCGGCCGTAGATTTTTATCTTCAAGGCCAGGGTATCTCGATACAAGCTCTTCGCGATCCGCTGCTTTGCTAGACGCGTTCATCGGGAACAGCAGAAAAAGCGAGAGTGCGGAGATTGTTAAGGATCGGAAACTATTGGCTTCACGGAAAAAGGAGAATTTCGAGAGTGACATTGATAGGCTCTTTTCATGTTTGCGGCTAAACTGACTCGTGCGTCATCCGATAGAATGAACGTTCGTTCTAAGTATCCGACCGAGATTTAGCAAGTCAGAAATTTTGGGGTTTTGATAAAAACGATTTTAACTGTATGATAATTCAACTAATTAATTTCTAGGTAATAGCTTGGCTCAATCAGGTAGTGACACAAGACAG
>SEDW01000313.1 GCA_004193325.1 Pseudomonadota bacterium
GCATAAGGGGCCCTGAGTTCGGCACATTTAGCAGCATCGGCTGCTGGATCATTGCGAGGAAGACGAGTTACGATCAGAGTCGTCAAAGCTTCTGGAGCCAAGTGAAAGAGGATTTTGCCATGAAATTTGCCCGGAATATTTTTCCAACCCAGCCTCTTGAAATATTACTCAGAACCCTCAACGATCTGGGTTTTCCCTTCATGGACAGCCAAAGGGCCGAAACGCAGACAGTGAGAAACGTTGATCTGGAGCGCTTTATGGGGACCTGGTTTGTCCAGAGTCACACGCCTCTTCTCATCGACGATCATTCCTCGAATCAAACGGAAACTTATGCTTTGAATGCTAGCGGCGCGATCGATGTGACTTACCATTTCCAAAGATTTGGTCGTGAGTTCACTCTCGAACCCGAAGGAAAGGTTATCAATAAAAAGACCAACGCCCATTGGAGCATGCGCTTTTTTAAGATTTTTCCGGGAGATTATCTGATCGTTCGCCTGGCCGATGATTATTCCTACACCGCCGTGAGTGTGCCAAGCAAAAAGCTGCTGTGGATCATGAGCCGTGAGAAATCGATGGATCCTAAGATTTATCAGGACCTTTGCACCAACCTGAAAAAGGACGGTTACGCCGTGGACTCGATGCGCCTCGTCCCGCAGAGCTGAAGCCACTGCGTAATAAAAAAGGCTCGTGCGAGTGCACGAGCCTTGTAAGAGGATTTTATTAACTCAGAGTCCCTTGATTGCAACCTGAGCCGTAGCAACTGTATTGCCACTGGCATCGACCGCTTCGGACACGAGGATTCCGTCGCCGTAGAGAAGATAGGACTTCTCTGTCGTCACCGCGAGTCCGTCGAGCGAAAGGTTTGAGCGATCGAGGGTAACGAACGAGAATGGACGTGGGCTTACACTGCTAACCCAGTAGAGGCGAACCTGAGCTGTCTTGCCCTTAGGCCATCCCTCGACTGTGATGCGCTCTCCTTTGGTCCAGGACATGCCAGACTCAAGGCCTCGGAAGCTTAGACTGCCTTCTGCAAGCGGTGCGGGCTCAACGTCCTCACGATTTGGCTCTTCCTGTGAAGGCAGTGCAGGAGCTGGTTCTTCTGCCAGAGGTTGCTCTACAATCGGTGCCGCAGGTTTTGCTGCAGCAAGTATCTTCGCAAGGTTTACTGTGCTGATGACACCCGACGAGAGTACATCGGCTGAGTTAAGGCTCTGACTGCCGACGGCTTTTAGCAAAGCATTTTCAACCGTTATCTGAGCCGGTTTTTGCTTGAGAGCGCTGCTACTCAACGCCAGCGCATAAGCCGCCGCCGCAACCGGAGACGCCATCGAAGTGCCGCTCTCCCGCTTCCCTGCTGCAGCAAAGACCACGACGTTGCGAGAAACCGCTTCGTCGAAGAGTGCGTTGGGGTGAGACGTCTGACGACTTCTAAAGGCCGCATTTGAGCCGAGAGAAAGATTGATCACGTTCGCACCGTGAGCCATTGCCCACTGGATGCCCCGATCGATCTCGATGGACGAGCCAGAGCCATCAGGGCCCATGACCCGGACAGGCATGATCTTGACGTTAGCACAGCCGGCAACACCACTTACGCCGATGCCATTGTTCGAGACGGCTGCGATAATTCCTGCAACATGAGTGCCGTGACCATTCTGGTCATTCCAGTCTTCATCAGGCTGAGAGCGTGAGCCCTTCCCCACAAAGTTTGCCCCGATGACTTTTCCGGATGCATCGGTTTTGAAGTTAGGCATGAGATCCGGATGAGTGGCATCAACACCTGAGTCGATGACGGCAACGATCACTTCCTGACCAGTGGCAGTGACAGTATCACAGGCGGCATCGCGAGAGATGGCTCTGAGATAGTCCTGCTGCTTTTTGCCTGGATCGTTTTCGACGATAGAACTTCTTAGAACCGCTTCGGCCTCGACCGAAACCACCGAATCCACTTCGCTGAAAGCACGGAGTGTTTCGTCCAGTTTCTCCTTCGAAGGACTACAGCCCTTGGTCTTGACATGAAGAGTCGAAGCGAGTGCCTGACTCATCACATCTTCGGACCAGACGATCGGCTCCATGGAATCGAGCTCACAACCGACGGAAGCCAAGACCTCTTCGGTTTTAACTTTCAACGCTGCGCGGCTTCCCTCTGAAGAAAGTTCATTCGCTTCGAATTGAATTTTAAAACTTTGGGGGATTGGTTCCTTCGGCACCCCTCGATAGCTCAGGCGCTCGATCGGTTGGCTGCAGGCAGCAAGGAAGATGAGATTAGAAACGAGAATAGGACAGATCAAAGACAGTTTCCGGTGTAACAACATAGATACCTCAGCTCAGATTGGAAACGACCCATTTGGGTCTTCGAAAGCAATATTCCGACTCATCTCTTTGTGCAATGGCACTTTCTTGCGTCTTGTCGAAGGTGGCGCAACAGCTGAGTAAACGGCGGAATTCGCTCTTAATTAAAATGAGAAGAAATGCATGTTTAACCGGACTTGCATGAGAAGAGCAGGCAGGGAATAATTGAATTTTTCATGAATGAGGCTTTTGATGAAAATTCTGCCGCTGATCTTTATCAGCTTTTCCCTTTCTTGTGCTGCAACCCTTGCCAAACCACTCGCCACGGAACCCTCCCCCGTAGAAGTTCCAAGGGCCCCTGGCGCAAATCAAGCCGCAAGTCGGGGCGACGGCTTTGATGCCGAGTTGAATGGATTTGATTATCCCTTTCCCGTCAAAACTTTTAAATTTGAATCGCAGGGTGAAAACGTATCGATGGCCTACATGGATATTGAGCCAAGCGTAAATCCAAACGGCAAAACTGTTTTGCTTTTTCATGGCAAAAACTTCGGCGGCTTCTACTTTGACCGCATCGCCAAAGATCTCGCTGCCAAAGGCTATCGAGTGGTGATTCCGGATCAGATTGGTTTCGGCAAGTCCTCGAAGCCTGAGCACTATCAGTACTCCTTCGCTCAACTCGCCCGCTCGACTCATGATCTCCTTGAGAGCATCGGAGTCAGGGAATTTACTCTCGTCGGACATTCCATGGGCGGCATGCTTGCCACTCGTTATGCCCTGCTCTATCCCGACTCAGTACAAAAATTCATTCTCATCAACCCGATCGGGCTCGAAGACTATCGAATGCTCACCTCCTACAAGACGATCGATGAGCAGTTTCAAAATGAATTCAAAGCCAACGAAGAAACGATTAAAAAATATCAAAACGAAAGCTACTACGATGGCAAATGGAAGCCTGCCTACGATGCCCTCATCGTACCCGCCGTGGGCTGGACCAAAGGTCCTGACCGTCAGCGCCTGGCTTACACCGCGGCTCTCACATCCGATATGGTCTATAACCAGCCGGTGGTGCATGAGTTTAAAAATATCAAGGCGAAGACTGTCCTGATCATCGGGCAGCGCGACCGCACAGCAGTAGGCAAAGGCTGGGCGAGTCCAGAGAATCAAAAGAAGATGGGCGACTATCCAAAACTTGGACGCGCGGCTGCCAAGGCCATTCCCAAATCCAAACTCATAGAATTGCCGGGCCTTGGACATGTGCCTTTCGTTGAGGACTACGATCGGTTTGCAGCAGTCTTTTTCAAAGAATTTTAAGACGAGCAATCGTTCTAAACCGCCGTTTTTAAAATCTTTATCCCATAAATGAAAGACTTGTCCCTTAACAGGCAGGATGAAAGGGATTTAGGTTTTGGAGAGGAGGTATAAGACATGGTTGATACAAAACACGCAGAACGCTCGGAAGCTCTCGAGAAAGAACATCGTCATCGCAAAAATCAGGTCCGCGATCTGGAGATGCTGGAGACAGCGGGTAAAGGCAGCGGACTCGACACTCTTTCCGAAGAACAGGCTCAGGCCCGTCCTCGCGGCAAGAGAAAACTCACCAGCGATGAAGTGAAACACCACTGATTTATAATTTGTCCTCGATGGGGAGATGGCTCATGAACTTGGCCATCGACCTCTTCCAAAACGGAGCTTCCGGCTCCGCGTCGTAGGTCACCAGTTTTCCATCCTTCTTCCCTGTCCAGACCACATGGCCGTTTTTGAACGTGCAGGGTTTTTTGTCTTTTTTGCAGTCGACACTCAGCTTCCAGCTGGACTCAGGACTCATTCCCTCGAGGATGAAGGCACTGATCTCTTTCGCCAGCTCGCGGCTGTGAATCATCAGACCACTTTCGGTGTTGAGCTCAATCGAGCGACCGTCAAGATTCATACTGCCGATGAACACATACTGGCGATCGATGACAAAAGTCTTCGAATGCAGTCCGGCGCGTGAGGCGTACATGCCGCCCTTGTCGCCAGTCTTGACCCTGACTTTTTTCATCCGCCACTCGTAGAGCTCCGCCCCACTCTTCATGATCTCCTCGCGCTTGCCCATGTAGCCAGCGTGCGCAAGCATCACATCATTTGACTGGAGAGAGTTCGTCAGGACTTTGATCGTGACGCCTTTCTTATCAAGGTCTTGAAAGAGTTTAAGTAAGGGGTCCGGCGGAATAAAGTAAGCCGATTCCACTAAAAACTCCGAGACTGGCTTGGGCCATTTTTTGATCTTGTCCTCAAGTCCTGGAGCTTTTTCATCAAAAATCGCCGGCGAATCCGCCATCGCCTCGGCTTCAGCCCAGATGAATTTCTTTTTGTATTCCCTAATCGTCTCCGCGGTCATGGGCTTCATGGGCTCATTCGAGAAGATAACCTCAGGTTTGTCGCTCTTCGCGATATTTTGCTCTCGCCGCACCGCTTGCCACGCAGCGCCCGATACCTTCGCTTCGGGCTCATCATCCTTATGAAAGCCGTAAGCGTTGGGACTGTTCCAATATTGATCAAAATCTTGAGAGAGTGCTTTGGTGACCTTGCCGGCTGCGAGGATATCGAGGTCCCGGAAACTCCGATCCTCTTTGAGGTCAAAGTATTCATCACCGATATTACGGCCCCCGATTACGGAGACACTGTCGTCAGCGATAAAGACTTTGTTGTGCATGCGGCGATTCATTTCATTAAAATCGAGCACGAGCTGAGCGTTACGGGCAATGACGGAAAGACCTTCCCCATCGCTACTCAAAGGATTAAAAATGCGGATCTCAACGAGAGGATGCTGATCGAGAGCTTTGAGAAATTCGCGGTCTTTGCCAAGGTTGATATCGTCGAGGAGAAGGCGCACGCGTACCCCGCGCTCTGCGGCATCAAGCAGTTTGGAAAGGAGCGCTGTCCCGGTCTTGTCCCGGTGCCAGATGTAGTACTGAACATCGAGACTGCTCACGGCAGTATTCGCCAGAGCCATCCGTGCATCAAAGGCATCTGATCCTTCGATGAGGGGTAGAAAACCGGATTCCCCTTCATGCCCTTTCAGAGCCTCGGCAAGGGGCGAAGTCACGCCAGGCTCCCGGGTCACGGTGTCTGGAAGCTCGTTGCTGAGGGAATAGCTCACGCAGCCCATATTGAAGGCCAAGACAAAGATCATATATTTTAAGGCGTTCAGCATGAGGCGACTCGAATGAAGGTTCGGTCATCCGTCAAAAGTGTAGGTTTCCTTGCCATTGCGGAGGACTTTAATGTCTTTCGCAAAATCGATCATATCCTCATTCAGACGAATGCGAAGGACGCCGGGCATATCATCTTTAATCGTGATCGTTTGATCTTTGATTTCCGCTGTGAGCTCAGTCCCTGTTTTAGGAGTATCCACCGAGACCCAGTAGAATCGATTGTGATTCACATCATCCTGATGCCAGGCAATCTTCTTCGGAAAGGGATTGCGGGTAAAGCCGCCCATCCAGGGCACCGATTCGGCATCGACGAGATCCATCCAGTGGCCTTTGCCAGCCACGACATTCACCTGATGTTTATAAGAGCCTGACTCGCCCTTTTCAAGATTGTCGAGCGTTCTACCCCATTCGCCGGCCAGCTTGTTGCGATCATAGGCTGAGTCATCGCCCCCACAGTGAATGGCAAAACCGATATTTCTAAGACCGATGGGCGAGGCATCACCGGGATGGCCGGCACTCATAGAGGCTGCAGCCAGGCGATCGGCCATGCGAGGGCCGAGCTGATAAAGACCGTCGCCACCTGCGGAATAGCCCATGAAATAGACCCGATCCGGATCCACTTCACCCGTTAGGATATAGCTCGAAATCAGGCGGTCGAGCAGAGCATCGATATGCGCCATCTGCCAGAGATCCCAAGTGTCGGTCGGTGCGCGAGGCGCTAAGTAGAGACCCTCGCTTGGCTGATAGAGATCGATCTGATTATTCCACTGCTCATCGTTAACACTCGCTGCCGTCTGCCCGCCGCCGTGAAGGGAGACGTAGAGGCTACGGCCCTTGGCTGGTTTGTTGCCGAAGATTTTGGTCTTGTACCGCATGGTCTGACCAGCAGCCTTGACGACGAAATCCTTGATTTCACTTTGCCGGGCTGCGAGTTCGCGCTTTTTCCACTCGTCCCAAAGCCTTGTTCGCACCTTCGCTGCGTCTTCGCTGGTCAAAGCAGCTTTCGCAAAACTCTCTTTATTGATGTCGGTCAGAGCCGAAGGATTTTTGAGAAGAAGTGCTTCAAGCGATTTCAACGCTGCCGCCGAGATGTCTTTGGCGGTAGCAACAGGATCAACCGGAGGTTTTTGTTGAGTCGTGCTTCCCTCGCCTTTCCCCTCGACAATCACAGAGTCATCCTTAATGGGATCGTCAGAGGTCTCATCTTCCAAATCATCGCTCTGAGGATTTTCCTGAGACGGCTTGGCCTTATCACTGCCATGGAACACCGGGGGCTTCGCGCAGGCCAGAAGGAGGCCGAGCGATAGCGAGAGCAATGACGAACATAGAGTGATTTTCATGCCGACCCATCCGATTCGAAACTAAGGATTCTTAGGCTCTTATCGGCAGTGTTCGAGAATCGATTGAGGGCTCATTTTCAATGGGATATTCGGAATGAAATCAGAGGTCTACGAGATGTGTGTGGGGCGAAGAAGGGTCCGGCGCATCCGGACCCATGCAATCAAAAGACTCCGGCTGTTCCGCCAATGCTGCGACCGAGAAGTGAGGTACCGGCGAG
>SEDW01001381.1 GCA_004193325.1 Pseudomonadota bacterium
GCTGTGGACTTCTCTAAAAATTCGATATGCGAGAGCCCATCATCAGCTTCTTTGAAAATAATCCGCGTCTTCGACAAGCTGTATCGGTTGTTCTCGACTTCAACCAACCCCATCTCGACCAGCTTATGAAGGCTCTTGCTCAAGGGCAGCATGAGCGCTTGCCCGAAGAATTCACCGAGCTCTCTAAGAGTCGGCGCTGCTTTGAAGAGCGAAAATGACGAAAGAACAAGAATGTGCAGATGGAGGCCTTCGGACAATTGACGAGGAATCGAAATGTATTCCATACGCAGAGGCGCGGCCGCTCGCTCCAGTTCATCAATCCATGAAGGATCATCCACGTGCTTGTCATCCTGATCTCGCAGGACCAGGACTTCAAAATATTTGCCTTGCACAGGAGAAAGACCAAAGGCCTTGCATGCCCCATCAATATACTTCGGGTTGAGACGACGTTTGCCCTTGAGGATATCTGAGAAGTAGCCGGTGGACGGAATACCAATCTTCTTACATGCCGACTTCATCGACCAACGGTCCGAGCGGCTTTTGCGAATACGGTTCAGACTGGCCAGTGCTTCGCTCGAGTCCTGAGCGTCGAGCAGAAGATGATCAATGAGTTTCGCATCCTTATCCATTTTTCAGGCCTCCGGCGTAGGAACAGCTGCAATCAGGCCTAGACCTTAATAGGGACGCTTTACTCCAGCAAGTCCTCATGATATCTGCTGAGCAGAAAATACATCTTATTTTCGCATGAAGAGGTTTTTCCAATGAAATTGCTCCATACGCTTGCTCTCGCTGCTCTCGCTTTCGTTAGCCACGGGGCCAGCGCGCAATCTGCTTCAACTCAAGGCCATGCTCAAGTAGACGTCAACGGCGAGACGACCCGGTTGACGATCCGAGGACCTGCAGCAACTGCCCAGCTTCTGCAAAACTGGGCTCCTCTGTAGAGCCCTGCTGCATCTCTTCACTGGCCAACCAATCAATTTTTCCCCTCTAATCTTATCCATTTAAGCGATTTTCCTCGTCCTTTTACGCGCTGCTCGCAGATCTGAGCTGTGGAGAGCAGGATCTACACTGACGCCCTGCTTTGGCCTTGTGATGCCAACGGCCAGACCTTACAAAGCGAGTGTCAAGGAGATCGCTGGAACACTTCAGCCGATTCCATCCCCATCACTCCTAAGGAACAAAACATGAAAACAATTCTTGCTCTCTCGCTCCTCCTCGCTTCCAGCGCTTTTGCTAAACCAGTTGCAACGATCACAACTTCTGGCGGTTTCACAATCGTTCCACGTTCAAGCACACTCAGCGTTGATGAAAACGGATCGGTTACAGT
>SEDW01000314.1 GCA_004193325.1 Pseudomonadota bacterium
GGTCTCGATCCAAAAACCGGCGCTCTCTCAGCGGCAGGCGAAGGTCAGGTCAACGGCCATATCAAAGATCGCTGGGCGCTCCGCTCGCTGAACGAAGGTAAAAATCTGATTGTTGCCAGCTCAACCGGCCTCCTCACAGCCAGCAGCGGCCCGGATGTTGCGCAGAATCACCTCTTCGTCATGGAACTCAATGTCGAAAGCAAAGCGCTCAACGTCAAGGCTTCGATACTGAACTTTGGCACTCGTGAAGACATTCGCTCCGTCCGCTACGTCGATGACAAGGCCTACGTTGTAACCTTTAAAAAGACCGATCCCCTCTTCGCCTTTGATCTCTCGAACCTTTCTGAACCAAAACTCTTGAGTGGACTCAAGATTCCCGGCTTCTCAACCTACATGCATCCACTGGCTGACGGCCGCATGCTTGGAATCGGATTTGATGCTCTGGAACAAGGTGATTTCGCGTACTACCAAGGTATTCAGGTTTCGCTCTTTGACGTCTCGAACCCACTGGATATGGCCCGCATCGATAATCATATTTACGGCACACGTGGCTCGAGTTCGGAAGTCACGACCGACCACCATGCCTTCTTTTATGACGAAGTTTCCAAACTTCTGGCTCTTCCCCTCGTCGAACTCACGGGCGATCAGTTGAAGGGTGAAGAGACAGTTCGCACTTTCAGCGGCGCGGTTATCTACAACTTCAGTGGCGACAAGCTCGAAGAGACAGCCCGCCTCAGCCACGCGGAATGGATCCCAGCACAGTGTATTGCTAACATGGACTCGACAGTATGGTGGCAGGACCATGCGGACTCAATGGATATCAACCGTATCTATCAGATCGACAATCGTCTCATCACAGTATCGCCTTTTGGGATTAAATCGTATGACCTGACGAACCTTGCCAAGGCAACAGTTGCGACTATGTTTGATCGCCCGGCAGGACGCGTTTGCCAACCGATCCAGATCTTCCAGGGCGACTGAGCCACAGGTTCCAATCAATAATTACAAGACGAAAGGGAGCCAACTGGCTCCCAATTCATTTTTAATTCTCTAGCAAATCCTCTTATTAACCTCGCCCAATGCCGTCCCTATAATTCATATAAACAAAGGCTTACGGACACGTTGATTTTTTATTAACAAATTTCATCATCCTCCTTGAATCTTTAAGCAAAATTCCGATAAGGCCTTTAAGTCCGGCTCAATTCGCGGCAGAATCGCAACAGCTTTGTGAGCGAAAATATGAAAACTGTTTCGACAATTCTATTCTTCGCAGTCGCCATGAGCGCTTGCTCGAAGCGTCCGACGTATCGGCCAAGCTTTGACGGCAACACAACCGTGTCGGGTGATGGCGCTGAGGAAGAAGTGGTTCTTTCAGGCTTCACTGTGAGTGCTATCGAAACGGATACGATTCATCGCCTCAATCGGTTTGAATACAACAACACCATCCAGGATCTTCTCGCGATGCCTCTGTCGCCAGCTGATGCCTTTCCAACTGATCCAGTGACCCACGGTTTCGATAACGTTGGCGCTAACCTCAGCCTTTCCCCTGCGCTCACCGACCTGATCAATCAGGCCTCCGAAATTGTGGCAAAGACTGCAGTGAATGAATATCCCCGGACTCAGATCGAAATCAATCCTGTGAAGGCAGCACAAGGAAAGAACGGCAATGCCATCGGTAGCGCCTGGAGCGTCGCCGGGGAATTACCAATGGCTTTTAATCTCGAGCAGGATGAAAGCCTGACATTTGATCTCCTCGCTGGCGGCAAAGCGATCAATGCCCCAACTCCCAAGATGACTCTCAAGATCGATGGCAAAGATGTTCAGACGAGCGAAGTCAAAGCCGAGGCGCTTTCTCCAGATACCTTTACCGTAAAAGCGGATCTCAGCAAGGGCGCTCATACATTCTCCGTGCGATTTGATAATCAGGTGGCACTCGACCCCTTCACGGGTAATGGTAGCCAGCTGGTCCTCACATCCCTCAGTATAAGCAGTAAAGAGAAGGTCTCGACTGAGAAGACGAAACAACTCGTGCTCTGTGCGAAGGAAACGGACAAGGATAGCTGCAAGCTCAATATTGTCTTAAAGTTTGCCGAACGCGCCTGGCGCCGCCCCTTGAGCAAAACCGAAAAAAGCGATGTAACAGCCCTTTGGAAAGGCCTTATAGCCGCTAAGGTGAGTGATGAAGACGGTATGAAAACCGTTATTCAGGCCATTACACTCTCATCGAAATTTTTATTCCGTACGGTCGAACCGCAGACCACGAAAGCGGGCAAAGCCACGCTCATCGACGACTATTCTCTCGCCAACCGCCTTTCCTACTTTCTCTGGAGCAGCATGCCTGACGATGAGTTGATGGAAGCAGCTGCGAACGGCGATCTGCGCTCAGATGAAGGACTCAAGACTCAGATGAAACGAATGCTCGCGAACCCTAAGGCTCAGCGTCTGGTCAAAGGCTTCGCCGCTCAATGGCTCGGCACACGAAACCTCGATCGGGTGGAACGCGATACCGCAGTCTTCAAGACTTTTTCGAGCGAACTCAAAACCTCCATGGCCAACGAAAGCGAACTCCTCTTCAAGGATTTCCTCACGAACAGCCGGCCAATCAACGATTTTCTTTCGCCCGGTTATGCCTTTCTCGATGATCGTCTGGCGGCTCACTATGGATTACCTGTACCCAACTCTTCAACACCTACCAAGGTGAAATTAAGCAATACTCAGCGCGGCGGCCTTCTCACTCAGGCCTCTTGGTTGACCATCACGTCACTCCCAGGCGATACCCTTCCGGTCAAACGTGGGGCTTGGATTCTCGAGAACCTGCTTTGCAAATCCGTTCCCGCTCCGCCGGCTGTTCCCCCTCTCGCTCCGCCCGAGGCAGGCAAAGAAAAGGAACAAACAGTTCGCGAGCGTTTTGAAGCGCATTTGAGCAGCCCCAGTTGCCGAAGTTGCCACAGCTTTATCGATCCCATAGGTTTCGGTATGGAAGCCTACGATGCGGTTGGCGCGTGGCGAACTCTCGACAGTGCCGGACGTCCTGTGGATACCAAGGGCAGTCTGCTCGTCACCTCAGCTCCCTTTGATGATGCCGAAGGCATGGCGAATCTGATTCGCGAAGGCAAAGACTTTCAAAAATGTGTTACGAAAAAACTCTATAGCTATGCTATCGGCCGCACGCACAGTGCCAACGACGAGAGCTACCTTGAGACCATCGAATCGCGCCTTGAAGAGGGCAAAGGCAGTCTTGGCGAATTGGTTGAACTCATCATTCTTTCACCAGCCTTCCGTATGGCGAATTTCTCGGAGAGTCTATGAATTACAGCAGACGAAAATTCCTGGGCGGCGCTGGCGGGATCGTATCGCTTCCTCTCTTCGAAAGCCTTTTGCCGAGAAAAGCGTGGGGCGACACCACGCCTCCTCCGAAACGCTTTGTCGTTTATTATGTGCCTAACGGACGAAATCAGGACACGTTCAAACCCAAAGAGGTCGGCGGAAATTTTAATCTCCCAACCGCACTCTCACCCTTGGGTCCACTCAAAGATTATCTCACGGTACTCTCGGGTTTCACGAGCGCCCCGTCGGTGAACTCGCTCACAATTTGCGATCATGCCAAGGCCGCTGGACCTTCTCTCACGTGTATGCCGATCGCCGATGGCTACAAGGCGAATAACGGCATTTCCATGGATCAATATCTCGTCCAGGCTCTGGGTCTCAAGACTCAATTTCCAAGTCTGCAGTGGACCGCCGCGGAACCAGGAGTAAACGATTGCGGCTCCTCGAATATCTACACGCAATCGATTTCCTGGAGCAATGCGACGACTCCACTCAGTCCGCTTGCGACGCCGCTTGCAGCCTTCAACCAGATGTTTGCCGGCTATGATCCCAACGCGACCGAAGCGCAAAGAGCCTTACGCGCCGCGGCTCAGAAGAGTGTTCTCGATTTTGTTCAGAAGGACGCCAAGAGCTTAAGCAATCACATGAATGCTGCGGATAAGACCAAACTGGATGAATATCTGACCGGTGTGCGCGATATCGAACGCCGTTTGGCTGGTGGCAGTAACATCTGCGCGAGTACTGCAGTTGCCCCAAGCAAAAGACTGGATCATCAGGCCACGGTCACAGCTTTCAATGACCTCATGGTCCTCGCACTCCGCTGCGACATGAGCCGTGTCATCACCTTTATGCTCGAATTTGAACTGAGCTACCGCATCTACGACTTCCTCTTTCCGGGCCAGAACTCAGCCGGCCATCATACGCTCTCACACTACGGAAGTCAGACTCAACTCGATCAGCTCATCGCAGTGGAAACCTGGGAAACGAAGCAGGCTCTCGATCTCGCGCAAAAGCTGAAGGCAATCCCTGAAGGTGACGGCAATCTCCTCGATAACACCATTCTTCTCCTCATGCCGGGCATGGGTCAGGGTGCAAATCACAATCATGTGGACATCGCTCTGGCGATGATTGGCAAAGGCGGCGGCACACTCAAGAC
>SEDW01001382.1 GCA_004193325.1 Pseudomonadota bacterium
AAAAAATCCGCAGCGCCACGTTTAAGGACCTGTACAGCTCGGTCCTCGGAAATCGCTCCGCTGACAATGATGAAGGGAATATCGTAGCCTGAAGCTTCCAGGAGGTCGAACGCCGTAAAGGAGTCGAAGTCCGGCAATTTGTGATCGCAAATGATAAGATCCAGCGAAGGATCGAGCTGAGCAATGTACTGCTTTTTATGCACCACATGCACAAAATTGGCGTCAATGCCTTCCTGAACGAGAAAGCGGATAAGGTTTTCTCTGTCGAAGTGAGAGTCTTCGACTATCATGATTCTCAACGGGCGAGACTTTTCGGACGGAGTATCGAGACGCATGGAATTTCCCTCTATCTACTACCATCCGTTGAAAAGAAGCACTCGCTTGCCTGAACATCCTCAGTCGCTCAAAGGATTCGAAACGAAAATTATAAGCTTAGTTTCTAGCTGGCTTTAATTTGGTCGACGTTTTTCAGTGGAGAAAGCGAAGTGTTATGCGGTGATAAATACCAAGTAAGGCTTGTCGCTGTCAATGTATTGTGTAAGATCTACACAACTCTTAACCCAGGCTAATTCATGACTTTTAAACCTGAAAACTTTAATTTTGAGAAGTGTGAAGAAGAGAAAATCACGATTCCTGAGTCCATACAAAGTTTTGGCGTCCTTTTCGCTGTGATTCCTGGAACGGGCGAGATTAGGCGCGTCAGTTCGAACGCCGTTGATGTGATAAATTTTCGGGCAAGATCGCAGCCCGTCAGCAGTCAAAAATATTTGCTATAAAAATTGCTCCTCAGTTTAAAAAGATGTCAGGTCTCATGGACCTCGCCGACGAAATCGCTAAGTTTATGCGGAGCTATACCGGTTTTGAAAGAGTGATGGTTTATCGATTTAACGACGATATGTCTGGTACGGTAATTTCAGAGTCCAAAATCGATGAGGTAGAGTCCTACCTTAATCTCTTTTACCCGCCCAACGATATTCCTGCTCAGGCCCGTGAACTCTATAAGATCAACTGGATGCGAATCACAGCTGATGCCAATAGTCAGCCTGTGCCCATCCTCTCGAGTCCTGAAGAAAAGAGAAATGGTCCGCTTGATCTCACGCATTCGCTCCTCAGGAGCATGTCGCCAATCCATCTCGAATACATTCGGCGACAGGGCCTGCGTGCGTCGATGTCGCTATCGCTGATTTCTCAGGATCGCCTCTGGGGCCTTATCCTCTTCCATCACCGCGATGAATATTACATTCCGCAGGATTTGCGCCTGGAAGTGGAAAGTCTTGCACAG
>SEDW01000315.1 GCA_004193325.1 Pseudomonadota bacterium
AGGTCTTTGCTATAGCCTTCATAAAACGATCGAGCGCGATTGAGATCCCAAACATTGTGAATATCCTGGTGCCATAGGCCACCGTTATATTTCCACCACCAACGAAAACGTTCCGGCTCTCCCAGATCAGTCCAAAAGCCTGCGACGCCGTCTTTCAGAATAGGCAGATGTTTCGACCAGAACCATTGCCGAGCGGCCTCACTCGAGGTATCGATCATTCCCACCTGACCAAAGTATCCGACAGCACCGTATTGATAATCTCCTGTGTCATCCCCGTTTGCGAACAATGCCGCATCATTACCGTCAAAACTTCGCTTTGCGAGAAAGCCTGCTGCCGTTGCTTCATCAAAATTCTTATTCTTCGGATTGTCTTTGTTGTTGCAGGTATCGATGTAGCCTTCTTCGATATTCACCACATGAATACCTTTCTCGGCTAGGCGGGCAAGGGGAGGGCGGGGGTTTTGGAAGTTAAACTGATCATTGTCACCCCATTGAAAGCTCCCGACCTGACGAAACTTGCAGCCTGAATATTGTGGGAGGACCTGGCCCGATTCACTAAAAGTGCCCGGGACGCCGCCAAACCATTGAAGATCGAGAAAAATGCCATCCAAAGGAAAACCATCGGCTTTGAGTTTCCCCGCAACCGATTCAACCTCCTGCCAATTGCGATAGCCCATACCAGGAGGATTGTTTGGGATCATCGAATTCCCAATAGCTCCGATAAACCGTATCAAGAAATAAACCCGCCCCTCGCGTGGTCAGGAGGAAAGGCACCATAACGTTGCCATTCGCCCCGCCGTCCGCTCCCTCGAAACGATTGCCCATGATCGGTCCAGGGGCATCCATGTCACGTTTTTTGCCTCGCCAGTCGAGGGATTGATCAAACTGTCCCCGAACTTTCTCCCCGAGACCATAGAAGTGGTCGTCAGGATGCATGCCGAACTTCGCCCCAAGCAGCATGCGTTTCTGTGGCCCTTTGCCAGGCACCTGATTGCTTTGATCTTCGAAGGGGTCAGCGAAGAGTCCATCAAACTTTAAGACCTCACGTCCGGATTTATCGTTAAGGGCTATGGCCCCGGTCTCACGACTGATGACGGCCGTGAGTTTGCCCGTGCTGAGGGTAATGCGGTCGGCCTCTTCTTCGAGCTGGTAGTCAACGGCTACCCCTTTGAAGGATTCGGCAATACTCCAGCTATACTCGGGGCCGAAGGTCTCACGGTTGCCGATTCTGACTTTGATGAGATCGTCTCGAAGGACCTCGATCTGAATGGGAAGGGTGCTGGTCTTGAGGCTTACGACTTGCCCGTCGCGTTTTACCTCGAGGACTTGTCTCTTCGCGCCGTAGAGGGCTGGGAAGGTTCGTGCATCGATCGTACGCCCGGGAAAGTCTGCCGTGAGGTTGCTGCTTCCCGAATCCCTCGTGGATCGGCAGGCGCTAAGGATAAAGACTGCGCAGCCTGCTAGGGAAGTGGCGCGTAGGGTGTTTTTTAAGTAGGTCTTGGTCATGGAGTTCCTCCGGTATCGGACGACTGCCGAACGAAACGGCAAGGCTTTTAAAAATGAATTGGATTTGCAGATATTATCTTAATGCAATCGACTCAAAGGGGAAGGATTTTTACGGCAGAAAGCAGAAAAGCAATCTCCATGGTTTGGAGATTGCTGGCTTCACGGGATCTTAATCATTGAGAGCCTAAAGTATGCAATGAGTTCTCTTCGACTGCACTCAATACTCATTTGGGGAATTCATTAGAACATCTCAATCACCCAGTGCTGCATGGGATCATTAGCATCACAAGGCAGTGGAAACACGTTCCCGAACAAGAGATATTTATCCGACATGGCCAAGCAGGTGTTGCTGTCCTTTAGACGAATCTCTTCGCCATTTTTTACCCATTGCGTGGCTTCAGGCAGCGCGCAGCCCCTTGGGTGAAGGATTTGAATCTTATCCATGTTTAGGCAGCTTCCCATCCCCCATTCGATCATGTTCGAACCGTTCAAAGCCCAGTCCTGAGGTGCCTTGCCGTTACAGGGTTCGAGGGTGACGATATCAGGATAACCTGCTTCATAGTGGGAGTTCATGCACATCGATTGCCCGTCATCGAGCGTTTTGAGATTACGAATCCTGGAGCTGAGCTTCTTCGGATATTCGACGATGGTTTGTTCCAGATGGCTCACGATTACACCGGAAAGATTTTTGGCTTCGAAGTTGAACGACACTTTCTTTAAAGTGTTACTGAGCTCATCCTTATTGCTAGCAGATAGGCGAAAGCGTATGTGCCACTTCGAGTTCAAAGGTAGAGATTCTTTTTCAACTTTTAGAGTGGCTGTGTTGTTGGCGGTAAAGGAGGGATCTTTGTATTTTGTTTGAAGGTCAAGTTTTTTGCCATCGGACTTGCCCATCGCACCGCATGAGACCAGGGTTGATTTTTCCGATTCGGTTTCGTTGAAACAGACAAGGAGCGCGCCGGTGATCGCAGATGGGATCGAGGCACTTTCGTCAGGAAGGGTAGAGGTCACGATCGGGCTCGTGGACTTTTGGTCATCACTTGTTTGGCTAGGCTTTTTCGAATTGGAGTCTGTCGATGGGGCCTGACAGGACTGCAGTGCGAGCAGGGCCATGAGGCCGAGAAGGATTTTTGTTAAGTTTTTCATAATCTTTCCTTTCGCAGTGCTAGTATCTTTATCGGAATTTGGCTGACTTCCGCCCAAAATAAAGTTTAAGCCTCTGAATGGATTGTGGAATTCAGGCTTTTCAAATCCAAGTTTGGAAGCCGAAGAAATCTGAAAATGTCTTTGGTCTTAGACCTCTCCAGGCAGTAAAACGTTAGTTCTGCCAAGGGTGGGGTCTTCACTCCGATGGCAGCAATCAGGATTGGACCAAGCCTTCAATCCTGGCATGGGAATCGATTCCCGAAGGAGCAGTTCGTGAGTAGTTCCGTTTCCAAAGCCCAAGAGCTTTTAAAAACATATTTCGGTCATGAGAATTTTCGCGCTGGGCAAGCTCAGGTGATCGAGCAGATTCTAAACGGCAAATCTTCGGCGGCGGTGTTTCCCACGGGTTCTGGCAAATCTCTTTGTTATCAATTGCCAGCCCTGCTCTTGCCAGGACTGACTTTAGTCGTATCGCCCCTGCTGGCGCTGATGAAGGATCAGATCGATTCGCTTTTGGCGAAAGGTATCAAGGCTGCAAGGCTCGATTCCACTCTTACCAATGACGAATACCAGCAGACCATGCGCGATGTGCGGAATGGTGTGATTAAGATTCTCTATGTGGCGCCTGAGCGTTTTATGAATGAGCGCTTTCGGGGAGCGATGGCTGGGATCAACATATCGCTCTTTGCCGTTGACGAGGCGCATTGCATCTCGGAGTGGGGGCACAATTTTCGGCCGGATTATTTGAAGCTGCCGATCTTTGCGAAAACGCTTGGAGCCAAGGTCGTCCTGGCATTAACAGCTACAGCGACTCCGCAGGTCCTGCTCGACATTCAGAAATCGTTTGAAGTCTCAGCGGAATGTGCGGTCGTTACCGGTTTCTATCGCTCGAACCTGACGCTCCTTTCCCAGCCACTCGAAATGAAGGATAAGGATCGCACACTGCTTGCCGATCTGAAATCAAATCCTCAAGGCCCAACGATAATCTACGTGACTCAGCAGAAGACGACCGAGACCGTCGCGCGCATGCTCAATGCCGAAGGAATCGAGGCAAAGTTCTATCACGCAGGCATGGCTCCCGAAGAACGTGTAGCCACTCAAAACTGGTTTATCGCTTCGAATACAGGTGTGGTTGTGGCCACTATTGCCTTCGGGATGGGCATCGACAAATCGAATATTCGTTATGTCTATCACTACAATTTGCCGAAGAGTCTTGAAAACTATAGCCAGGAAATTGGTAGGGCAGGGCGAGATGGAAAGCCGGCGATTTGTAAAGTTTAAGCGTCTTCAAAGATAACCGCTATGATGTGAGTCTGCTTGAGCTCTCAAACCAGCTCGACATCAAATCTCTGGTTCTCTCGACGATCATGACTTATCTCGAGCTTAAGGGCTTTATCAAAGCGGAAACTCCCTATTACCAGTCCTATGAATTTAAGACTCTCGTTCCCTGGGATGAGATGCTCGCACAAGTTCCTGAGAATCGTCATGAATTTTTGAACGGGATTCTAAAACACGCAGAGAAGAAAACGCTTTGGTCCCGCATCGATATTGATGCCGCAGCTAAGGCTATGAATGAAGCGCGGGATCGCATAGTTACGGCATTGGGATGGCTCGGGGAAAAACAATTCATCGAACTTAAGACCGCCGGTATTCGGAACGCCTATCAAATTCTAAGGCGCCCCGAATCAACCCAGCAGCTCGCAACGGACATTTATGAGGATATGGATCGGCGCGAAGGAAAGGAGCTCGATCGTCTGCAAAACATCCTCGACTGGTCGATTCTCGATTCCTGTCAGGCCCTCTACCTTGGCTCTTATTTTGGTGAAAAGCGTGACAGCCCCTGCGGCCACTGCTCCTACTGCCTAGGCGATCGCAATCGGATCCTGCCCCCGCGTAGCCAGACGCCGCCGGAAGTCCTTGAACGCACTCTCTCGAAGGCCGAGGGCCTAAGGGGTGAGGTCAAAGGCAAGGACATCGATTCCTTCACCCTGACTCGCTTTCTCTGCGGGATCTCATCGCCAAAGTTGATGCGCAGTAAACTTTCGTCGAAACATCCATCCTTTGGTGCCTTATCGGAGACGCCATTCGGAATGGTGCTGAAGAATCTTCAGGCGCGCGGATTTGGTTAATGGAGATAAAGAATTGTTGATTTTGCTGAGGGCTTTTCAACGAAGAATTACGCCATAAAAACGGCTTAATCAGCGTGTTTTGAGTTCATGAGAAAAAGTGATCAACATGAGAGGAAAAATAATAGCCGGTATTGACTAGCGGTTGCAATTTCCTGAACCGTTCGTTACAAATCGAACAGACAAAGCCGTTTGGCTTAATGCACATTTTAAATGTAGCATCTTCTCATTCAGGGAAATCTCTCAAACCGAGAGGTTTCTTCTTTTTTTTAAGCGCAAAAATTCGTTCTTCCGAGCTTGGAATTCAGGATGGTCACTTTGATGCTAAAAAGGGATTTTAAAATTCAGGCGTGAAGAATCGAAGAGCGGAAATCTTGCGGAATAGAAAAGCCGGCAAGAACGCGATGTCTCACCGGCTATTTCGATTACTTGATCTTAGCTTCTTTGAAGATCACGTGTTGTTTGACTTTAGGGTCAAACTTACGGAGAGCGAGTTTCGCTCCGCCGCGTTTTTTCGATGTTGTATAGAAAAAGCCTGTTCCAGCTGAAGAAACAAGGCGAATAAGTTCGCGTGCGTTTTTGCCTTTTGCCATCTTTGTGATCCTTAACTTCTAAGAAAACGTCTGTGAGAAAGCAGGAATAATGCATTAGCAGATCTTCGCCAAAGAATTCAAGCAAAAACAGCCCAAATCTTGTCTTCTTCGTTTGGCAGACTGAGCTTAGATGAGCTATCACTGACTGTGTTATTGAATAATATTGCGAGAAGGAGTGCCCTTATGACCTTGATGGAACGCATGAATGAAGATATGAAAAATGCGATGAGAGCCAAAGATAAGTTTAAACTCCAAGTGTTACGTATGGTGCTCTCCGATTTTAAATACGCGATGACTGCCAAAGAGCGTTCGGACACTCTCGATGATGAAAGCGCTGGCAAGGTCGTTAAGGCTTACCACAAGAAGCTGAAAAAATCTTACGATGCCTTCCCTGAAACCGAGACAGAAAGACGTGCTGATATCCAAAAGGAAATCGACATCGTCGCAGAGTATCTGCCGCCTCTAGCTTGATCCTGAGTCATTGAAATCAAAACATCGCCGATGCGGCACGAGGAGACGAGAGTGATTGAACAACTTGAAGCTTTGGCTCTTGAAGCTGGTGCCGCCATCCTCGATGTTTATAAAAAGAACGCCTACCAGGTGCAGACCAAGGCCGACCAGTCGCCGGTGACTGAGGCTGACCTTCTCTCGAATCAAATTATTCTCGCGGGCCTCAAACGTCTTGGCGATCTTCCTTACATCTCCGAAGAGGAGGCGCCGAAAGCCTACGCGAAGGCGCCCGATCGCTATTGGCTGATCGACCCACTCGACGGCACCAAAGAATTCATTGCCCGTCGGAATAGCTTTACTGTGAACATTGCGCTGATCGAAAATAAGGCTCCCGTCCTCGCCGTTGTCTATGATCCTGTCACGGGAGATCTCTATAGCGCCTCCTATGGCAGCTATCGGGAGAATGGCAAGGTCGTGAAAGACCAGTCCTGGGCGCCGGGAAAAATTCTGGTCTCAAGTCACTCGCATCCTGAAGCCGGCCTTGACGCTTTTATCAAACGCAATCCAACTACAGAGAATCGAAGGGTCGGCTCATCGATCAAGTTTTGTCTCGTGGCATCGGGCAAAGCACATCTCTATCCACGCTTTGGACCGCTCAAGGTCTGGGATACAGCGGCTGGTGATGGTGTCGCCCGCGCAGCAGGCTGCAGACTCATCGACTGGAAGACGGGACTGCCTCCCGAGTATGAATATGATAAAGCCTGGACGCCGGCTTTCTGCTTAAGCGCGCCTCATATTTCGGTGGATTTTTAATTCATTTTCCAGTCACCAAACAAAGCTTGTCCTCTCCCCTCTGATCGAAGACAATAATGTAAGAATTGTCGTTCTGTTTGATCAAGTCACCGACATTGAAGACGTTCTCTTAGTCTTTTCTCAGAAGAGACAAAGCGTTTGATTCGATCGCGGTCTTGTCGATTGAAGGGTTAAGCTGCATGCGTCTCACTCGATTGCTCCCCCTCCTCATAACGATGCTCTGGGCAGGTGACATCTTCGCTGTGAACCTTGGTTCCATGCGAAAAGCGCTGTTCAAAATTCACGTCATCTCGCAAACCCCCAACTTCGAACAGCCCTGGACTCAGGAAGCCGTCCGAGGGTCCTCAGGCACAGGATTTTATATCGGGAAAGAAGGCATTCTTACGAATGCGCACGTGGTCGCGAATGGCAAATTCATTACGGTTCAGCGTGATGGCGATGACCGGCCGATGACGGCGAGAGTTCGCTTCATCGCCCATGATTGTGATCTGGCTCTTCTGGAAGTTTCTGATCCCAATTATTTTAAAGGCATCACGCCGTTGCAGTTTGCCGATTTCCCTCAAGTGCGGGAGATGGTGAACACTGTGGGTTATCCGACAGGCGGCGAGCAGCTGTCGATTACGCAGGGCGTGGTCTCACGCGTGAGTTATCGTCGTTACGTGCATACTGGATCTGATTCCCATCTCCTTGTTCAGGTCGATGCAGCGATCAATCCTGGCAATAGCGGTGGACCTGTTATTCAAAAGGACAAAGTCGTCGGCGTGGCCTTTCAATCCCAATCTTCGGCAGAGGCCACGGGCTACATTATCCCCACTCCTGTGGTGAAACGTTTCCTCACCGATATCAAAGACGGTACCTACGATGGCCATCCCGTGCAAGGGCTCTGGTACATGGAGGGCGCTCTTGAAAATGCGGCGACCCGCGAATATCACAAACTCAAGAAGGGCGAGGGTGGCGTTAAGATCAGCGAGATCGCCAACTATTCTCCTGCCAAAGGAGTATTGGTCCCCGGCGATATTTTGCTCACGATCGACGGCAAGACGATCGGCGTAGACGGCAAGATCGTGATGTTCAATGAGCGCTTGAGTCTACGCGCACTCTACGATCTCAAACAAAAAGGCGACAAGATCAAACTCGAGATCCTGCGTGACGGCGTGAGGAAAAAGATTGAACTCGTTTTGAATGCTAAAGAAAAATTTTATGAACCCGGCTTGAAATATTCGATCCGGCCGCGTTATTCGATTGTCGGTGGTCTCGTCTTCAGTGGTCTGACCCGCAATTATCTGCAGGAGTGGGGCAAGTCCTGGGCCTACGATGCGCCTCTCATCCTCCGCTACGTGCAAAACTTTGCGACCGATCTCCCGCAGTTTCGCGGCAAGCGCGATATCGTGGTTTTGAGTGAACGCCTCGCGCATCCGGTGAACACCTATGCCGGACCGTTTATGGAAGAGATACTTTTGAAACTGAACGGCCAGGATATCAATTCCGTCGAAGACATTCCCCGCATAATCGCGGCTGAAAAAGGCGACTTTTTGATCTTCGAATTTCTCGCGCAGGACACGCCACTGGTGGGAGGGCCTATGATGCGTTTGATCTCGAGACTTCGTTTTGGTTTTATGCCCCTTGTCCTTATCCTTATTCTTGCGAGCTTTGTTTTAAGCCCTCGGGCCTCAGCCGCCAATCTCGAATCAAGCATCATCAAGATCTATTCTTACATTCAAAGACCCGACTACGATTCGCCCTGGACGACGAAACAGAGTGAGCGCCTCACGCACATGGGGCTGATCGTCGGCGATGGCAAAGTCCTCGTCTCGGCTTATGCGGCCCGTTCGGCCAAACATCTCGAGGCCGAGAAAATTGGTGAGTCCAAGCGTTTTCCCTTAAAACTCATTCGCATGGATCCGGTCGCGAACCTTGCGCTCTTTGAATTCAGCGAAGGCAAGCCCGAAGGCCTCGAGGATATCACCTTTGGAGAAGACCTTGAGATCGGTGCCAACTGCACGGTCTATCAGGCGATCGAGGGGGAATCTCTGGTCGCCCGCGCACTGAGGCTGCGTGAAGTGCAGATGCAGGCGGGTGTCTTGACGAGTTATCAGATGCCCCAATATGTGTTTGAAATCCGAAAGCCTGGCTACGGCTGGTTTGAGCCGATGATTCGAAATGGGAAACTCGTCGGCTCAAACCAGCCGTAGCCAGGCTTTCGGATTTCAAACACATATTGGGGCATCTGATAACTCGTCAAGAC
>SEDW01000316.1 GCA_004193325.1 Pseudomonadota bacterium
TTCTGCCCCACCATCTTCGCCAAATACGCAGAACCGTATCCGCCGTCGAAACTCGCTACGTCTGCATCTGTCTGTTTAAAAATAGCATGTTCTTTGCTCGCGATCGTCAGATCGCAAACCACATGCAAGCTATGTCCGCCACCTACCGCCCAGCCGGGCACGACGGCTATAACAACCTTCGGCATGAAGCGAATCAAGCGCTGTACTTCGAGGATATGGAGCCTGCCGAGTCCTCTGACGCCGTCGGCGTATTTGTAGCCGTCTTTGCCTCGGATCCGCTGATCACCGCCGGAGCAGAATGCCCAGCCGCCGTCTTTGGGGGACGGACCATTTCCCGTGATCAGCACTGTCCCTACATCGGGACTGCATCGCGCATGTTCTAAGGCTGTATAGAGTTCATCCACGGTTTGGGGACGGAAAGCGTTGCGGACTTCCGGGCGATTGAATGCGATCCGCACCGTGCCCTGATCGATGGCGCGATGGTAGGTGATATCTTGAAAAGCGAAGCCTTCGACTTCGACAGTTTTCCATTTTTCCGAGCGAAAGATTGGGGATACCATAATGACCTCCGTGAGAAAAAGACTCAGGAAGCTTTATTAGCGATCGCCGGGAAAGGGTCAATCTAAATTGATTTAGAAGCCCGTATTACTGGGCGGCAGGTGCTTTTTTGGAGGAGATATAGGAGTTGTAGATGGCGTTGCATAAGCTGTCATAGTCGACAGGCTTGTTCAACAGGTCTTTAGCGCCCAATTTGCGAGCGTCCTCGAGACTGATCTCGGAATAACCGCTGACCAAAAATACCGCGGGACGGCGCGGGAGCGTGTTGAGTTTGTTCAAGAGGTCGATGCCGCTACCGTTCGGCATGCGTACATCACTGACAATCACATCATAGTGACGATCGAGAACCATCTTAAAAGCAACGTCACCGCTCTCAGCAGTCGTTACTTGAAATCCTTTATCGTTCAAAATGAACGAGACCAATTCTCTAAGAACAGGTTCGTCATCGACGACTAAGACGGAAATGTTGTCTCGTTCCATATCACCCACCAACCCTTCGCTCGGGAAGCATCGTATTTCAGGACAGTATACATAAGCAGTGGGGCCCGCTCAGCCCTTTTTTAGATAAATCTGTCCTGCGCATGACCTTTATCTTAACACATGTCAGAAGCAACAAGCCAATGTTCTAAAAACTAAGAGAAACACATAAAATCCCCCATCTTCTCGCCGTTCATTCTCTCTTATCTCACTTCTTGAGCAGAGGAATAGGAACCTCCCTGGCAAAGACGAGGAGACGATCGATATCATCCTGCACGATGGGTGGAAGTTTTGCCCTTTCGACTTCCGAGAGACCAGCCCGAGTCTTTCTCATGTAACGAAGGGCATGAAGCCTTAAGACTCTCCCCTTCTCCAAAACCTCATGCTCATATTTCGCGGCACGGGATTTGTCATTAGAACTATGATAACAGCCCACCCATCGCCCGTGACAGCGGTCAAAAATTTCCCCACTGAAACTCTTCAGGAAATAGTTGACCTGCGCCTTAGGCGACAAAAGATTCAGGGGATTTTGTGCAAAACCCTGATGATGCCAGGCCCAATTGAATTGCATCACTCCGATGTCGATGTTTCGGTTGAGGTCGAGCGATTTAAGTCTCTTAAGAAAGGCGGGGGCAGCCTCGCCTTCGTAGATGTTCGCCATGTTGTGGATGAGATTTTCTCGAACGAGATTGAATCGAAAAGTCGTTTCCTGAAAGGCGAGCTGCCAGATAATATCGGGATTTGTGGTCTGACAGGCCGAAAGCGCAAATTCGTCCATCGCCGAAAGCTCGAGCGGATCCTGAGATTTGAAACCCGTCGCCCTCGCCATATCGCGAAACGCAAGTTCACAAGTCTGACCGGTATGAAGCGCCACATAGATTATAACGCCAAAACTGCTTGCGACCATCCCATCCCCAGACTAGTCCAAATCACTATCCCTATGATATCACAGGGATTTCACCTTAGGACAAATTGTAGAACCTTGAAGGAAATCTTATTCCCCAAAGCTCAGGCCTTTATTATAGTGGCCCCGCCCTACTAATTATATGCATTGGTCACCATGCTCGACAAATTTTCCAAAATAGAAGCAACTATCGGCGGCGAAACCTATCAGCTCTTTAGCATGAAAGACGTCTATTCCGAATTTAAGGAACACTTCGACAAAGGTGATGGCTACGATGAGCCGCCCCTTTACGGCATTCTTTGGCCGTCTGCTGAAGGCCTCGCGTCCGTGCTCTGGCGCGACTATCGCAATATTCTCCCAGGCAAAAAAGTTCTGGAACTCGGCTGCGGTCTGGGATTGCCAAGCCTGGTCTCGGCCAAGCTAGGTGCCAAAGTCACTGCGATGGATAACCATGTAAACTTTGAAGTCGTACTCCAGCAAAACCTCAAGGCCAACAATCTCGACTGCAGAGCGGCAGTTGGCAGCTTCGCAGACAGCGAATTAAAACTTGGCAAGTTCGACTGGATTATTGCATCGGACATTCTCTACGAACCTGATCTCTATCCAGCTCTTGAAGACTTCATTCTCGAGCATGCAAATCCCGGCGCTCACGTTCTGATTGCCGATCCCGGTCGTTATGCGGCTTCAAGACTTGGGGCAAAGCTAAAGCCGATTTCTGAGTACGAAAAGCTTGAATTTAAGCTCCCGTCTGGACAGTTGATTGATCTTCATTCCTTTAAGCTCTAATTCTCCTCACAAAAAAACCTCGGACATGCCGAGGTTTTTTTTCGTCTTACTCTTTTTGAATCTTAGGCGGCTTCGCGATCCGTTCTTTTTTCGTGGGCTACCCGCGGCATATCAATGATTTGCGCTGAGCTCTCAGATTGAGCACTTACACCTTCGCCCCTGATAACCTGATTCAACTCTCCAATAATGCGGTAGAGTTCGAGGGCCTGCTCCTTCAGAGATTCCGCTGAGGCAGCTGATTCTTCGGCGGCCGAAGAGTTGAGCTGGGTCACGTTATCGAGCTGACTGATCGCCGTGTTTACTTCACTAATACCTTTCGATTGCTCGTCGGCAGCATTGGCGATTTCAGTGATATGACTTTCCATCTTGGTGACGTTCGTAACGATGTTTTGCAATACCTCTGTTCCGCGACCCGCAACAGTAACAGCAGCTCGAATCTTCTCCGAGCCCGAACTGATCAGCCCACCAACCCGCTCCTGACTTTGAGAAACGGTCGACCGCACCTTGTCCACACTCTCCGTCAACAGACTGGCGATCTCCCGAGCGGCGTCTCCACTCATCTGTGCGAGCTTGCCCACTTCTTCAGCCACGACTGCAAAGCCCTTGCCCTGATCACCAGCGCGAGCCGCTTCCACCGAGGCATTGAAACTCAAGAGTTTGGTTTGAAAAACGATGTCGTTGATGACTTTGGTGCGATCCCGGATCGTTTCAATAATCGTGACGATCTCACCAATCTGACGATTCGATTGATCGACTTCGGTCATGATCGATTCATTTGCTTTGTCGATTTCGCCGATCGAGGCCCGCAGCTGATCCATCACCTTCTCGCCCTCAACGGCTGCCCGATGGCTCTCGCCAGCAACCGATCGGGATATCTTTGCACTCGAGGCACTGTTGGCCACCATCGCGGTGATTTCGTTCATCGATGCCGCTGTCTCTTCAAGAGAGGCTGCCTGCTCCGTCGCACCGCCCGAGATCTGATCGCTCGTCGAAGAAATGGCTTGAGCCGCACTCGTTACATCAGTGGCTTCGCGATTGAGGCGCGAAACGATGGACACCAAGGCGTTGGAAAGGTAGCGGGCAAAAAAGATTCCACCGATGATATTAAAACTAATTCCAAAACTGCTGAGGAGGAGGAGAAAACTAAAGCCCTCACTGGCGCTTTTCTCAGCATTATCTCGCCACTCTGCACTCATCTTCGATTGATGTTCGTGAAGTTTTTGAAAATTCTCGTTGTGCTGAACCTTGGCTTTAGCCACGACACTGGAGTTGAGTTCTTCGAGGCGTTTCACCGAAGCTTCGTCCGGCTTGCCGATCAGTTCAGCACCTTCACGAATCAGCGTTAGGGCTTCATCCCACTTCTGATCCTGCGCCCCAAAGAGGCCTTTCTCTTCGTCGTCAGATGCCAGTGTCAGATACTGTTTTTCTGATTCTTCGTAGAGCTTCACATGATCTTCCAGTTTGCCCTTGAGCCGAGCCACTTCTTTCTCAGGCAAACCTGTGGTCGAGACGCGAAGGAAGAGACGAGTCACTTCCGATCCAAAGTAACGCATATCCGAGAGGTGCGAAAGTTTTGGAACACTAAGCTGTGTCACGAGATTCATTTCGCGGCTAACCTGGCTCAAGGAATACCAAGCTCCAAAGCATGTGACGCCAAGGATAATGCTGGAACAGAAGACCAGTCCTATCAATTTGGTTTTGATGGAAAGTTTATTCAGCATTGAGATTACCTTCTTCTATAGAT
>SEDW01000317.1 GCA_004193325.1 Pseudomonadota bacterium
AGTACGGAATCATCGACAGGGGAAACTATGAAACACGGCTGGCTCATCCTTCTCTTCACTTTAAGCTGTTCAGACCCAGCCGCCCGCAACACTCTCAGAACGCAATCTGATGGCCAAAAATCAGTCGTCCCCGAGCCGAGCGAAGAGAATAGTAGCAGCGGTGACTCTGCAACAGCCCCGGTGCCGAATCCTGTTCCGGATAACAAAACCCAAGTTCCACCCACTGAGGAAAATGGAACGAGCGTCGAGCTTGAAGTCAAAGGCATCAGCTGCAGCAGCTCCGCTGTCATCGCGAAGACCAAGAAGATCTGCGAAGCAACCGTTCAAGGGATAAAAGTTAAGTTTGTTCCGCTCGCTGAGGGAGTCAAGGTCTCTAGGCTAGCCTTTTATCTACACGGCGATACAGCTGCGGATTGGAAAAATCCCTTCGTAGTCGCCCCATTTGTGGAATGGGCTGCCTCAAAACAAATTCTACTCGTCATGCCCCTTTCCACCGCGCGCTATGAAGATGACAAAGAGGGGGATCAGTCCTATGGTGCCGCTCAACCGGAAGACGCCGAGAAACTGGCAAAGCTCGTGGGCGAATTCGTCGCCGCTTATAAAACTCCATCCGATAACCTTCTCTACTTCGGTACCTCAGGTGGACCCTGGTTCATGGCGAGCTCCTATATCCCTGTCGTAGGCGGGCGCTATCCTGGCCTCTTCGCTTTAAGCTGTGGCGCCTCAACCTTCTGGCAAAAGGCTCTCTGGAGCTATAAAGACAGCAGCATTCGCAGCAAAATCAAAATATTTTTTAACTATGGGGACAAAGATTTTTTGCTTAGCGGTGAGGAAAAATCTTATGCCTATTATGAGACGCAGGGTTTTGTGGTGAGTAAAAAGGTTTATCCGGGAGCCACTCATTGCAACCACGATGTGACGAATGCGACGATTGCTTTCTGGGAAGCGAATATGTAAGCGGAGATTCCACGCTCCCCCATAATCAAAAAAAGAGCTCGCTGGCCAGGCCAACGAGCTCTCTAAAGATGGGATTCTAGATCATCTAGAAGCTAGAATTATATTTTGAGGAATACCAGGCACTCAATTCCGCGAAATTTCGTGTCTTGGTTTTCAAAAGCATATTGGAGCGATGACTCTTGATCGTCTCCTGGGAACAGCCGAGCCTAATCGCTATCTCTGCAGTCGTCAGGCCCTTAACAACCAGCCCCAAGACTTCCAATTCCCTTTTGGTCAGATCGGTCAAAGCCGTCTTTTTAAGAAGAGCCTCACTTTCGGGACAGATAAAAGGGGAATGACGATCTTCTTCAAACTGTTCAAAAAGATCCCTCAGGGTTTTTGTCGAGTGGGTCTTTTGTAGGAGTCCATGAATGGGCAGAACCCGCAGAGCCTCGTGAATCGTCTCCATCGCAGCGCTGCTGGTCTCGCCTGTCACGAGTACAACTCGAGCATTTTCGAGGTAGTTCGTGGACTGCTCGATAGTTGCAATGCCTGACCCGTCGGCAAGCTTAAGATCCATGAATACAAAATCGAAAGTTTGATCTTTCAAAACCTCGCGGGCTTCTTGAGCAGAGGAGGCAAAAATAAATTCTGCATCTTTAAACTTCGACAGACTTTCAATCTCTACACGAAGGCCGAGACAGCAGATGCGGTGGTCATCACATATAAGAAATCTTGTCTTCGACACCACTCACTCCGCAAAGTTTTGCCTGGCTCCCGAGGATTTCCCTCAATCATAGGGCAGCTGCCCTAAAAATCGAATCCCCCTAAAGGGGGACGGCCCTAAGACGTGGATCTTTTTACGAAGACATAGTCGCAGATTTTTAATCGACAATTGGCACAGAAAATCCAATACGAGAGCCCTTACCGAGGCTCGATTCGATCCAAAACTCCCCGGAATGAAGACGGGTAAAATATTTTGCAATGGAGATTCCCAGACCGAATCCGCCGTTGCCGGTCTTCACCGGCTCGAGCATAGGGATAGATTTGCCAAGAAGCATTTGCACATTTTCTTCGGACATTCCCACGCCTTGATCAAGGACGTCAAAAACAATGGATTTCGCATCGGTCTGCACCTTGAGCGCGATGCTTTCGCCGTCGGCCGAAGCTTTGATGGCATTCGCCAGCAGGTTCCTGAGCACCGAACCGATCACTTCAGCATCAACCCGCACGATAGGACCGAGAGCAAGATCAAAGGTCGGCAGGATGCGGATCCCTCTCATTCTTGCCATGAGTTCCACCACTTCGCAGCATTCAGCAACGAAGAGACGTATGTCCAGAGCTGTCCTCGTCAACTCAAACCTCTGGCTATTGAGCTTTTCCCAGTTGAGAACATTTCGAAGAAACTGGTGCATGGTTTCATGGGAGTTCACAAGCACTTCGATAAGCTCTCGGGTCGCCTCATCCTGCGGCGTATGAATATTGCGCATGAGCATGGACTGAGCGTGGAGGTTGCCGACGACATCGTGGGAAATCATCGAGAGCATGGTCGATTTTAAATGCAGCCGGGAGTTGAGCGATTTTTCGAGCTCCATCCAGGCCGTGATCTCTCGCAGATAGATAATCTTACCCGTCACTCGCGCTTTGTCGCCATCCAGGGATTCGCTCACGACATCGAAGTGTCGATTTTTGAGGAAGAGCCTTCCATCTTCAGTCAAAGACTCGCTGAGTATCAGATCAGGACTCTGGCCCAACGTATTTCGATCGAGTCCGAAGAGCTCCAAGGCGGCCCTGTTCGCGGTTTCGAGCCTGCCTTCACCATCCACGACAAGAATCGGCTCGGATAAAGATTGAAAGATCTTCTCCGTCGCATAGGGAACCACTTCAAAGAGTTTATGCCTCAGGCCTGCATAGAGAATAGCTACATCGGCAATGACATAGGCCGCGCCAGGCAGCATGGCCCAACGCCAGTCGTTGTTGGAAGCTACGCAGTAGATATCGAGCATGGAGACGAGCAAAATGCTGATCCAAAAAACAGCGATCTGCAGGCGCTTGGTCCTTTTTACTTTGAAGAAAGCTATAGAGCCTAGGACCAGCATGACAAGTGTGTACCCAAAGGACGTTAAGAAGTGCACGTCAAACCAGGGCCCGGTATGAAACTTTAGAACTTTAAAAGCCCCAACCTGGATCGCCGAGTAATCTGTAACCAACAAGTCCCGCAGCGAAGGCGTGCAGGTCAAAATCCATGTGACAACCACAGGGAGGTAAAGCAGGGCGATTGTCCTGCGATCCTCTAGCCACTTCCATTGAAGGTAGAGGGAATTGATAAAGATGACTATGGAGGGGCTGATGATGGAAAATCCTAAAAAGCGCAGTCTAGAGAAGAGCACTTTAAGCTCAAAGGGCTCGATCGCCATCACTGCTATCGCAGCGGCGGCTCCCAGGCAATGACCGAAAAGCGCGATCATCAGCGCTCGATACCCAAGAAACTGCCGAAGCTTATAGAGCTTTGACAGCGATATCGCGGCCACCAGAAAGACCGAGAGGTAGAGGAGTAAGATGACGATGGACAAGAGCATTTTTTCCTCGGCAATGTCTTTTCGCCTACTCATTTTGAGTTGGATAAATAAAAAATAAACTGCCACCTTTGAAGTCGTGGACTTCCAAAGCCAGCGATGAGCCGTCTATATTCTGGGCAACATCGCAAAAAGCTAGCATGAATGCATAATCGGAATGAACGGGAAAATGCCAAGACTGGAAGAAAAGTCGATTTAAAAATTGAAAAAGCTCACTGTCCTGGACAATGAGCTTATGGTCTTTTGCTTGAGGTCGGTGACTCTTACGGCTTTTCTTTCTCTTCTATCGTCACGAGGAAGACAAGAGCCCGCTTCGCCTTAAGAATATATTCCAGAGATTCTGCCGATTCGATGGCAAGGGTATCACCCTCTTTAAGCGAAACTTTCTCGCTACCACATTCCCAATCGACCGACCCTTGATAAACCCAGAGAATGCTATGAGGTTTGAGCCACTTACTGAAGGGTTTTCTATCCTTCAGATCCACCCGCTCGATCTTGGACGAGAGTCGCTGCGAACGAACGTAGAGATTAAAGTCCTCGGCTTTGCCAATGAGCTTTCTCTCCGTTTCCCACTCACCTTTGAAGGTATAGGGAATGAGGAGCGCGAGCTTTTGCGCGCCATACTTTCCGTGAAGGAGAGTCATGGTCTTGCCACTCAATTGCATGATGCTACGTTCGTAACCCGGAAAGGTCGGAAAGATTCCTGAGCTCTCGCGCTTGGCAAGAGTCATCTTCCATGAATAAACCTGATCCCCAGTCGCATCTGCTGGATATTTTGCGATCTCGGTCGTCGAGCCTTTACCATTGCTCAGAGGAATCTCAACATAATCGGTTGCGCTATTATGAGTGATCTTGAGTGTCATTGGCCCAACTTTGCAAAATAGGAATGGTTAAAAATCAGCTCGTTATTACCCAATCGGGGGACATTTAATAATAAATTAATTTGGCACAAAGCGTGCTTTAGACCCCGTATGGAAACGTTTGGAATTGCTCTCCCCTCTTAAAAGGAAATTGCCGTGAAGATTTATCGTATTTTGGCGCCCATGATTTTTGCTCTTGTCGGACAGCTCTCTGTACAGACAGCATTTGCTGCTGATCCCGTTGTCATCCCACTTCCCCAGCCAATCGATCTGAAACCTAACGCAGTTTACAATTTGATCTCACGCCACAGCGGTCTTTGCCTTGATGTTAAAGATCACGGCACAGCCAACGGCGTAACGCTCCAACAGTGGGCATGTACTGGTGAAGAACATCAGAAGTTCAAGATCGTCGTGCAATTCGATGGAAGCTACACCCTTCAAGGTGTTCCATCTGGTCGCTTTATAACTGTTGCTAACGCTTCTCAGGAAAACGGAACTCCAATCGTCATCCGTGACAACCAAAACTCTCTCAACCAAAAATTCGCCTTTTATCCTTCTGGAGAAGGCTCATACATGGCTCGTTTCAGTCACAGCCAAAAATGTATGGACGTAAGCGGTCCAAGCACTGCGAACGGAGCTGTCGTTCACCAGTGGGAATGTCTCAACGCACCGAACCAGCAGTGGGCTTTCCGCGAAGTTCAAGGTCCAATCGGCGATGACGGCGTCTACACACTTAAATCGCGTCGTAGCGGCAAATGCCTCGACGTTTTTGATCACGGCCTGGCCAGCGGCGTTAGACTGCAGCAATGGGCTTGCACAGGCGAGCAACAGCAAAAATTCCGTTTGAAAAAATACAACGACGGCTCTTTTGCCATGATCGCAGCTCACTCGAGCAAAACCGTTACGGTACCAGGCTATTCTACAGCTGACGGCGCTGCCGTTGTTCAGGCCGATGACATCGGCGGTTCCAACCAACGCATTCGTCTCTACACATCGGTAAATGGCAGCTACACTGTTCGTTTCGGCCACAGCTTCAAATGCCTTGATGTAAGCGATTTGAGCTTTGCAGACGGCGCAGTCGTTCATCAGTGGCAGTGTGTCGGCGGCGACAATCAGGATTGGGTTTTGACGAAGCAATAAGAATTTTACAGACAAATAGAGAAAGCCCGCTGGTGATGCCAGCGGGCTTTTTTGTGCTTTGAGAGTAGAATTAGATCAAAGGTTTGCTGTTACGACGAAGGTGTTTGTACTCGTCAGCAGAATGATTGAGGTAAACACTCTTATCATCGATCTTGTCGATCCAGTTTAAGGGGATCCAATGATGACTCTTGTCATCGGCATCTTTGCGATTGAGTTTTAAAAAATCGCCATCGACAGAATCCACCGTGCCGACTTTCACGCCTTTGGCCAAAACCTTCAAATTCGCTTTAATATGACTGTTTATTTCAACGAGATCCATAAATGTGCTCCTTGCGAATGGTCTTACATATTTATTGCAAACTCAATCGCTTGGAGCAAGCTGGTAAGATTACCGTGACAGTTCGTGATGAATATTCACTGCGTTATACGTTGAAAGATCGCTCAGTTAGCTCTCTCATGAGGCTTTATATGTCCGTTTTTGAAGAGTGTTTTTCTCAAGCGACATTTTTCTCTTTGCGATGCAAGGGAAGCTCAAGGACAAAACAAGTATTTTCGCTCTTCGTATCTAGCCTGATCTGACCGCCATGGTCCTGCGCCATGCCCTGAGAGATAGAAAGGCCAAGACCTGTTCCTTTGCCGACTTCTTTCGTCGTAAAGAATGGATTCATAAT
Organism: Pseudomonadota bacterium; assembly: GCA_004193325.1. Taxonomy (GTDB): domain Bacteria; phylum Bdellovibrionota_B; class Oligoflexia; order Oligoflexales; family Oligoflexaceae; genus Oligoflexus. Next base: position 6,184 of record SEDW01000317.1, read on the forward strand.
CTTCTCGGCAATCTCTGGCGGAATGCCGAGGCCACTGTCGGTGACTACGAATTCAATTCTATCAAGATCCAGGCGGGTCATAACCTCGATCTTGATCCAGGGATTCTCCGTCCCTATCACGGCATCGAAGGCGTTGTTTAGAAGGTTTAACAGAATTTGAGAAATCTGAGTCGACCTCGCTTCAAAGTCGACGCCGCTACATTCGCCAACGATGAGATCAACCGACTTGCTGGAGAATCTTTCTTTGCAGAGCGCGAGTGTTTCGGCAATCAAGACGTCGGCAGATGTTGACAGGAAGGCATCATTTTCTGAATTCCGGGAAAATGTTCGAAGTCCTTTGATAATCGCCGCAATTCGATGTGCTGTTTTTTTGATATCAGCAAAATCGGGAAGCATCATTTCCGGAGTCGTGTTGGCACGCGCGACAAGTCTTTCGAGCTTGTCTGCCTTACCGATAATGATCGCCAGCGGATTGTTAATTTCATGCGCTATCCCCGCGGACATTTCACCAAGCGAAGCCATCTTCGCTGAATTCACCATCTTTACCCGTTCGGCCAAGAGACTGCGTTCGAGTTCAATCTCTTTCGTCCTGTCCCAGTTGATACCCATCAGACGATTGACCTGACCTTGGGCGTTACGGAAGGTCACGCCGCGGCTGGCGATATGTTTTCGAACCCCCTTTTGCGTCAGGATCTCAAAATTCATGTCAGGATCTTTCTCACCATCTACTGCCTTACTGAAGTCTACCCAGGTTGCCGCTTGTTCTTCAGGAGTGGTAGCGGCTACCCAAGCATCGTAAGGATTCGGAAACTGTTCAGGAGGGACATCATAGATCCGGTACATTCCCGAATCCCACTCCATCTTTCCAGCATTAGGCTCGCAGGTCCAAACGCCGATCCCTAAAGCTTCGAGGACAAAGGCATGCTGTTGCTCACTCACTACGCGCTCAGTAATATCCTGGAGCGTGCCTGAGATGGTCTCAACTTCTCCTTCTGCATCACGCCGGCCTTGCGTAATCGCTTCAATCCACACGATGCGTTCGCCAAGGAGACAGCGGAAACGAAGCTTTATTACGTTTGCGAAATCGGTGTATTGGTCAATTTCCAATTGCCAACGATTTCGATCGTCCGGATGAATAATGGCTATAAATTCTTCAGTGGATAAGGGGGGACGTGAAGGATCGACATCCAAAATCGTGTACATTTGTTTCGACCAAGTCATCACACCTTTTTTTGCGTCAAGGAAAAAACTCGCGATGCGAGCGACGACTTGAGTGTTTTCGAGGAGATTTGCCAAGGCTTTATTTTCTTCAGCAACACCGCTGGCAATTTGCAAAGCATTGTATTCGTCTGTAATGTCACGCCCCGTGGCATAGATTAGACCGCGCGCCGCGTGGCCGTTGAGCTTCCAGGATATCCGGCGATATTCGCCGGATTTCGCTCTCTTCCTAACGACGAACTCCTGCTGATCCTCTCCCGCTTTAATCTTCTCAATGGCCGCGATCGCAATTTGAACCTGGCTCCCGTTCAAATCCAAGAACTCGTCCTTGCACGGCTCGACCTGTATTCAAACAGATCGATGCCGGCAAGTCGTCCAAGGGTACAGGACTCCCGCACAATGTTAAAAATCGTCCCTGAAAATCTGAGACATTCGGTTTGTCGTGATCGATGGGTCTAAGGATATACATTTCTCTCGCAACACGGTTTATCTCAATGATATCGCCACGTCCGTTGATTATGACCAATCCCTCTTGCATCGACTCAACCAAGTGCTGAAGCTTATCCTGGCTCTCATCTTTCTTAGATCGGAGGTCTTTGATGGACACTCTTGCATCATTGGCAAGTTGAACTACATTCTCCTGCTGAAAATTATATTTTCGAACGATGATAATGAAAAAACTTCCTGCAACAGCAAATGATCCGAGAAAATTTAGGCGAGCGATGGCGTGCAATGGGAAATCGATTGGAGATAGATTGAAAGGATGAATGTTTTCACCAAGCCATGAGACACAGATCCAGTTGACGATCGCGATTCCAGCAATGGAGCTTATGAAAATCACGCGCTTCGAATTAAAGAGAAAGAGTCCAAGCATCATAGTTGGGATGCAATAGTTTTCTGCATCCGCATCGTGTCCCATTCCAAGGGAGAGGAGGAAGACAAAGAGGTTACAAATGATGACGAACAGGAGTCGAGACTGATCGCCAAATCCTCGTCGATTCAACCCATGCACAGTTGCAGCCGCAAGAGCTGATCCCCCTATGAGACCCGCGGCGAGCTGGTAGGCACCGAAGCAGAAGTAGAAGAGAGCGTATAAGGTCACGATACCGCAAAAGCCGAGCAGCACCTCCGTAAAGAGTCTATCATCCGACTGCTTGTGGATCGATGCCGTCAAAGTCGGCGAATCGGACCCCATTTTTGCACTAGCCGTCAAGCTACCCTCCCGTTCCGTGACCGCTCAGATGTTTTGAGACTTAAGGCCACTTAAACTCTGTTCTTATCGAGCTATCGACAGCTTTCGAGTGAAGTTAAACTCGATTCGACTATTTCTTTAATACATTGTTACGATTAGGT
>SEDW01000318.1 GCA_004193325.1 Pseudomonadota bacterium
CTGCGGATGTCGATAAAATTCTTGCTCTCTACGATATCGGAGCCAAGGTCAATCATGAGCACGGGATTGAGCTCGCCGTTGCAACTATCCTGCAGATGCCGCGTTTTCTCTATCAGCCTGAGATTGGCACTACCGAAGCCTCGGGCAGCAACGCCATCAAACTCACGGGCTATGAGATCGCGACTCGCCTAGCTTTTGCAGTCTGGGATTCCACACCGGATGCCCGTTTGCTCAAGGCCGCCGAGGCGGGTGAACTCAGTACAGCCGAAGGCGTCAAAGCTCAGCTTAGCTGGATGCTCGAAGATGCCAAAGGCAAGGTCCTCCTCACGCGCTTTCTCGAAGAATGGGTTCGGCTCGAAGATTTTCCGAAAATCGCGAAGAACACTGAACTCTATCCAGACTGGACCAATGACAAGCTAAGAGCCGCAATGCCTCTTCAGGCGAGCGCCTTCTTTGCAGACGTCGTGAACAATCAAGGGGCCAAGCTTTCAGCTCTTCTCACATCTCCAAGGGTCATGGTCAATCAGGATATAGCACCCTTCTACGGAGTAACGGGAGACGCGACATTTAAAGCGCTCGAGAAGACTGACGGCAAAGCCTCAGGTCTTCTCACACTCCCCGCTATTCTCGCCCTTACATCCACGGCATCGGAAAGCTCTCCGGTCTACCGCGGGCGTTTCGTCCGTCAGTCGCTTCTTTGCCAGCAGCTCCCACACGCACCAGCGAATATTCCAGCACCTCCCGAGGTAACCTCAGGCGTCTCGACTCGCGAACGTTTAAAAGAGCATGAAGTCAACCCATCCTGCGCGGGCTGCCACACCATGATGGACCCCATCGGATTTGGGTTTGAAAGCTTCGATGCTATGGGCAAGTACCGTGCGACCGACGGCGGATCGCCGGTGGATGATTCAGGCGAGCTCACCAATGCCAAGGGTGCCGAAGGCAAGTTCAACGGCGTTGTCGAACTCGGCAAGAAACTCGCTGCGAGCAGTGAAGTGCAGGAATGTGTGACGAGACAGTGGTTCCGTTTCATGCTGGCCCGCTTCGAGCAGGAGGGTGATAGCTGTGCCCTTCGTAAAGCTGCTGATGGTTTTATCGCAGCAGGAACAGATATGAAGCTTTTGCCGGCGGCGATAATCGGGTCGGATGCCTTTCTCTATCGTCGCCCCTTTAAGAATTAAGGATGAGTCATGAGCACTCAGGACAAAAAAGACAAGTCTCTGGATCAACGAACTGAAGTGAATCGCCGTAAGCTCCTAACAGGGCTCGGTGCACTCACGGTTGGTTTAACGAGCAATATCTGGAAGCCATCAACGGCCTTCGGAGCTGATACTACAGTTGCAGGCGCAAAGCGTTTCATCGGCATATTCTCCGCCAATGGCACAATTCCGAGCGCCTTCTTCCCCGAGACGACAGCGGCGGAAGCAGCGTTGACTCTGAGGCCTATTCTACAGCCCCTGGAAAAATACAGTTCGAAAATGCTAGTTCTCAAAGGCCTCGATTATCGTTCGACGGTCGAAAATAATCTCGGAGATTTCAAACCTGGGACGAGTGAAGCGGATATTTTTAATATCAAGCCCGGTGGACCACACATGAAAGGTCCTGCGGCGATGCTTACGGGCGGATCCCTTCTGCATGGTAATTACGGTGGATCGGGTGGACCAGCAGGTTGGGCTGATCGAATCTCGCTCGACCAATTGCTGGCGCAAAACATCGGCGCAAAGTCCCGCTTCCCTTCATTGGAATTCGGAGTAAGGGTTGTCGGCCAGGAGCCGCTTCGCTGCATCTCATATGCAGGTTCGAACAAACCCAACGAGCCCGTGCAGGATCCATTTGTGATGTACGCGCGTATCTTCGCGGATGCCGGTGTGTCCCAGGCGGATCTCACTCGCCAACTCACTGAGCGGAAAAGTGTCCTCGATCTACTAAAGAGTGATTTCAGTTCGCTCAAGACACGTTTGAGTGCAGACGACAAAATTAGACTTGATGCACATCTCACGGGCATAAGAGCTCTTGAGCAACAGATTGCCGCGAGCAGCAACATCTGCAAGCCTCTTACAATGCCCGCAAAGTATAACGCCGATGCTCCGGAAAAATTCGCAGAAACCGGCCGCCTGCAGACAGACCTTATGATCCTCGCTCACACCTGTGGTATGACCCAGGTCTCGACATTTATGTGGGGCAACGCTGACAGCTGGCAGACATATCCCTGGCTCGGCATCAACGAGGAGCACCATGTTCTCTCGCACGCAGGCAATAATCAAACGAACGAGATCAACGCCTTGATCAAGATCAATCAGTGGCATTCGGAGCAGCTTCTTTATCTCATGGATAAACTCGCGGAAGCCAAAGAAGCGGACGGTTCTAACGTCCTCGACAACACGCTCATCCTCTGGGGCAACGAGCTCGGCGCGGGTAATACCCACACCTATAAAGACATTCCATTCGTCATCGCGGGTGGTACCGGCGGAGCCTTTAAAATGGGCCGTTACCTGAGCTACGGCGGACAACCGCACAATAACCTTCTGGTCTCGGTCGCCAACGCGATGGGCATGCCAGCGGTCAAGACTTTCGGGATTCCCGGTGTCTGTACCGGACCTCTCAAAAATCTCACGGCCTAAGTTCTGGTCCACTTCTCCTTGCTCTGATAGATTAGCCGTCACAAGCTAATCGTCAGGCAGGTGTTCCATGAAATTCCCCAAGCCCTTATCAACAGGTTCTAAAATCGGACTAACCGCACCTTCAAGCGGCGTTTCCTCTCGCCTGCACCAACGGCTCGATTCTGCTATCGAGACGCTTAGAGCGCAGGGTTTTGACGTCCAGGAAGGCCATTGCCTCAGGACTAACGCGAAGCACGTCAGTGCCAGTCGCGAGGATCGAGCCAAAGAGCTCATGAAGTTCTGGGCCGACGAAAGCATCTCCATAATCTTCCCCCCCTGGGGCGGGGAACTGCTCATTGACATCCTTCCTCTGCTAGACTTCGAACTGTTTGCTCAAAACCCAAAATGGATCCAGGGATTTTCAGACCTTAGCACTTTGCTCCTGCCGATCACTCTCATTTCCGACGTTGCGACTTCACACGGAAGCAATCTGATGGACTACCAGTCCAGTCAGTCCGATCCTTTCACTCTAACGTCGCTTCGCCACCTTTCAACCGAACTCGCAGGACGTTTCGAACAGCGTTCCTCCAAATCCTTTCAAAAAGATTGGCCGGACTTCGGAAAAAATCCGGGCGCTGCATTCAATCTGAAGGAAGCTACGGAGTGGAAGCGTCTAGGCAAGATTCAAAGCCCCGTGAATTTTCACGGCCGCTTGATAGGCGGCTGTCTCGATACCATTCATTCTCTTGTAGGAACAAGGTACGGCGACGTTCCAGCCTTTGCCAAACGCTATCCGAACGACAAACTCATCGTGTACCTCGAGAATTGTGACCAGAAGCCTGCCGATCTCGCACGAGCTCTCTGGAATTTTCGACTGGCAGACTGGTTTGATCACTGCTCAGGCATCCTGCTCGGCAGATCGTCTGGTCCAGATAAAGACCATCCCGATGCGCTCAGCTATGTAGAAGCTCTCGAATCCGTGTTGGGCGAACTCGACCTTCCCGTAATATTTGATGCTGACATCGGGCATGTGCCCCCACAGATGACCCTGGTAAACGGCGCTCTAGCTGAGGTAAAATATTCGAAGAATAGCAGCAGCATAACCCAAACGTTTAAGGTCTAACTTTCACAAAACACGGATTGTATTGGCTAAATTACTGACTCAAGGTCCGGAGCCTTAAGACCATCTTTATGCTCCAGACATTGCTCATTTTTCCGATAAGCGATTGTCTGACTGACTGCTTCGCTTCTAGGAATAATAGACAATGAAAAAGATCATCAGCTCTTTCCTATGCCTCGGTCTTGCCATTGCAGGCTGCAGTGACAGTCCAGGCAAAGACGAAACGTCTGCAGCACCCCAGGCGGCAGGCAGCGAGACTGACGATACCAATGCTAAGACCGACTCTGACGGTGTTGTGAAGACTCCGGTCATCGATCCCGTCACCAACACTCCCATTACAATTCCACTGACGAACGCTGTGGTCTACGGTCCGATCGGCAAGAAGGCTGGCGGCTACCAAAAGATTGCCTCCGCAGTCTGGCCAGCTGTCTGCGTCAAGGGCGATATCAAAGCCACGAGTGGCGCGCTCTTTCCATTCAATGAAAATCAAACGCTCGTCATACGCGGACCCATCACCATCAGCGATATGATCATCTATGAGAAAAAGAACAACGCCCTGACCTGGACCAAGCTCGCCGATCAAAGCAATCTGAATTGGTTTGAAAGCAACTATGGTGCGATCAAAAATCTTGGGCCTTACATTGCCGGCAAAAAACTTTTAGAAAACGGCCGCGAAGTCTACGCACCACTCCCGGCATCGGGCGAACTCATTCTCGT
>SEDW01000319.1 GCA_004193325.1 Pseudomonadota bacterium
GCGATGTTGCGGTTCTTCGGGCTGTCATGCTGAAAGTCGCCGACTTTTTCGACGAATTGTTCCGTCATGTTTGAAGAGTCAAGATCGGCACTGCCGCCGATGAAATTCGGTACGTGTTCAGCCCATTTTTCGATGATGTCGCCGAAAGCATTTCTGGTGGCTACAGGTTTGCCCGACGCCCAGGTTACCTGAGGCAAAGACGGATAAGAGCTCGTCTCGTAATAGGCTGAATATTTACTCTTGAAAGCGCTGTCTTTCAGCTTTGTATCAAAGGTTTTTTGCCATTCCGAAACTTCCGCACGGCGCTTGTCGAAGTTGCGGCGGAAGTGAGTGTAGGATTCTGCCGGAGCATGGAAATCCATGTCGTGCGGATGGCCGAATTTTTTGCGGGTGTTGGTGCGTTCGTCAAGGGGCAAGGGTGATCCGTGGGTGTCGTTCGAACCTTCGAGACTGAATGCACCGTTAGCCATCTTCGTGTCGCCGATGATGAGGAGCGGACGGTCGCGTTTGGTCTGAGCATGATCGAGAGCTTTGCGCAAAGCGCCGAGATCGTGGCCATTGACTTCCAAGACTTCCCAACGCATGCCTTCGAAGACTTTTTTGTAATCGTCGGAACTCACGCGATCGATCGTACCGGCGATCTGAACCTTATTCTGATCGTAATACCAGACGAGTTGATCGAGACGAAGGTGACCGGCAACCGAAGCGGCGCCAAGCGTAATATCTTCCTGCATACAGCCATCACCGAGAAGGGCGTAGGTTTTGTGAGCAAAAAGTTTTTCATCGAGAACGGCTGCCTGATGCTTGGATGCAAGCGCAAAACCTACCGACATCGCCGCGCCCTGACCCAATGGGCCAGTGGTACATTCGATGCCAGGAGTCATGAAGTTTTCGGGATGGCCAGGAGTCTTGGATTTCATCTGGCGGAACTTCTTGAGGTCGTCCATCTCAAGCCAGCCAATGTAGTGCAGAAGACTGTAGGCAAGCATGGACTCATGGCCTGCACTCAGAATGAAACGATCGCGGCCGAGCCACTTCGTGTTGCTAGGGTCTAAGCGCAAATACTCTGTGAAGAGCACGTATGCGTAGTCCATGCTAGACATCGCTCCGCCTGGATGGCCTGATTTCGCTTTATGCACGGCGTCAATTACCAGGCCCTTGAGCGTGTTAATCGTCTGCAAGTCATTCATTAGATGAGCCCTCGATAGAAGGTTTTGGATGCGCGGGAGTATATCGAGGGGACCGGCTGGGGTCAAACGAAGAGGTGATGGGGCGGAAGTTTGCGAGGCGCGGTTATGCCTCGATCAGAGCTTAGGCGAACGCTTGTTCATAACAAGGAACTCGCGTTCGGAAGATCCTGTGCGCTAGGCAAGTCACCGAGTTGGAGGGAAAGCTTCATCAGACCCTTGCCGGCCCGATGGATCTTAAGACTCACGCTTTCTCCAGCTTTGTGCCGGTCTAAAAAATCGTTCAGGTCGGCCGTCTGGAGCAGGGTCTTCTCTCCAATCGCCAGGATAAAATCACCGATCTGAAGACCCGCCTTTGCTGCTGGTCCGTCGACGATGAGATTTTCGACCAGAACGCCACCCTTGATTTCGTTCGATCGCAGATGATCCAAATCATCGAGGCTCGCCAAATTTTTTGGCACGATGCCCATCCAGGCTTTAGATAATTTTCCATTTCGAATCAGCTGTTCGGCCCCTTTCAAAATCAGGGCTGAGGGAAGGACTACTCCAAGCTGCGCTGGTCCGTCCGGATTGAAGCCGGCCATCCCCACTACTCTGCCGCGAGCGTCGACGACCGGACCGCCGGAAACTCCGGGATGAGTGGGTTTGTCGATCATCCAGTGACGACCGAAAGCGCCCTCGCCGCTGTCCAGAGAACTTAGATTGGCCTTAATCATCAGGTAGCGAATGCTTCGGCCAAAAACATAAAGCGCATCGCCAAGTCTTGAGCCTTTGCTGTTGCCAAAATCAAGACCGCTTTGGCCTTTGACGTTTTTCATGCGGAGTATGGCAAGGTCAAGGCTGGCATCAGCGCCTAAAAGCTGAGCATCGAAGGCTTTGCCGCTGTTGGTCACAGCCTGAATACTGCTCGCGCCCTCGAGTTGCTTGAAGCTCGTCGCGACATGAATTCCGTCGGGCATGATGAAGCCTGTTCCGAGAGGATAAGACTTCGCCCCCTGAGGCAGCACGGTCTGATAAAAATAATAATAAGGATCGAATATTTGGGCTTGACGAAGCGGCCGCTCTGCGCTGCGAAGCGTGACCATTCCTTGCTTGATGCGGCCGGCTATTTCGTCGAGTGACAGCTGTGCGAAGGCGTGTGTGGGAAGCAAGAGAAAAATCAATGTGGAGTAAAAGAAAAAACTGATCGATCGCATCCGTGTTCCCCTTGTTTAGGGTGAGAGTATAGCATAAGGAAGAGTGGCAGAAGAGAGTGCATTTATGGTAAAAGAGACGGTAACCAATCTGCATTTTTTGAAAGCGGAACCTGTGGACGAACACATGGGTCTCGCGCCATAATTTGGGATACGAATTGCCCCTATCCGTAACGAGGTGCTCCCTTGAAATCCTGGAAACGTAAGCTCTTTCTCGCATCTGCTATTGGAGCTGGTGTCGGACTCTTAGCGGTTCTAACCCTCTTGGGCGGTATCGGCTATACGGTCTATTTCGGAGACGTCTCCGATTTGGAAAAGTCGACCATCATGGCCCGCATCAACGAAGAAACCACTCTTTATACGCTCGACGAGCAGCATAAGATTGGTAGCTTTTTCAATGACGAGCACCGCAGCTATGTAACGATCGATCAGATCCCCGAAGATATGATTCGGGCGATGGTTGCGGCGGAAGATAAGAATTTCTTCCAGCACTACGGCGTGGATCCGGTGGCAATCGTTCAGGCTGCGGCTGAAGGCGTGAGCAACGGCTTTAAATTTCGTCGCGGTGGATCATCAATCACCCAGCAGACTGTTAAAAACATCATGGATCACCGGGAACATTCCTTTAAGCGAAAATTTAAGGAATTGGTGAGAGCCTTTCAAATTGAGCGCATGTATTCCAAGAAACAAATTTTGGAATTCTATCTCAATCAGTTTCACGTGACTGCCAACGGTAAAGGTATCGGCATCGCTGCCCGGTACTACTTCAATAAAGATGTGAAAGATCTAAATCTCATCGAGAGCGCGTTCATCGCCGGATCGGTCAAAGGTCCAAGCAAATATAACCCTTTCGTAAAATACAATCGTAAGGATAAGGAAACTGCCTGGAATGAGGCGAATATCCGTAAAAACTACGTTTTAAAACGTATGTATGAGCAGGGCTGGATCACCGAGGCGGTATTCAAAAAAGGTTTTGAAGAACGTGTTCCCTTCAACCAGGGTAAATTCGGAACGAGCGAAGTGGCTCTCGTGTCTCTGATTCGTGGTCAGCTCGACAAGAAAGAAATCCTTGAAGCTCTCGGTATGGAGACCATCAACGAGTTGAGCCAAGCTGGCCTCAAAGTTTACACAACGATCGATAAGACTCTCCAGGATGAAGCTCAGCTCATGATGCGCCGTAACCTGTCGCGCCTCGAGATGATCCTAAAAGACTATGCGGCCGAGCCGACCAGTTCGTACCACTACTTGCGAAGTCTGATTCCTAATCAATTCTATTATGGAAAAGTCACCCGCATCGAGCAGGGCAAGACCCCTCAGATTTATGTCGATTACGGTTTGCCGAAAGGCGTGATTCCGGCCGAGGCTTTGATCCGTACCGCCAAGATCCTTTCGATCCCGACCTATAAGCCTTATGAAGTGCATTTGAAGGACATTCTCACCAAACTCAAGGTTGGTGATGTCATCTTCACAGAGATCATGGAATACAACGAAGAGACTCACGAAGCGGTAGCGGAACTCAAGAAAAAACCATCGGTAAACGGCGGTCTCATCTCTCTCGATGAGGGCGAGGTTCGTTCTGTCGTTTCGGGATTTGATTCCGAAGGTTTCAACCGTGCGGTCTTTGCAACCCGTCAGCCAGGTTCAGTATTCAAATCCGTTGTGTTCTTTGGTGCGATGCAGATGGGCTGGACGATTCTTGACAAGCTTGCCAACGAACGCCGCCTCTTTAATTTCCAGGGTAAATTTTACTTCCCACGTGGTGACCACGCGAGTCCCTACGATGACGTTTCCATGCTCTGGGCTGGTATCAAATCGGAAAACCTTGCAACCGTTTATCTGACAGCAAATCTTCTCGACAAGTTGAATTTTGATGAATTTAAAGTGCTGATGGGCACGCTCGATCTTCTGCCAAAAGATGGCGAAGCACCCCGTGACTATCACTTCCGCGTGGCCAAGGACACTGGTGTTCAACTCGATAACAGCGGCATCAAGGAATCGATGCTCGACAAAGCGGTCGAAGACATTAAACCAGACCTTATTTTTGC
>SEDW01000320.1 GCA_004193325.1 Pseudomonadota bacterium
TTCGAAAGTTGCCGCTGCTAGCCAGGGTTTAATATTCCAACCAAACAATTGAGCGTTGGATTCATTTTGCATCTTTGGGCTCCTCATGTAGTCGGGTCGTTTCCGATCCAAGGTCAATTAGAATAGCAGCTTGCAGGGCCGAGAGTAAGACCTCGCCAGAACTAAAAGTCCCATTCAATATTTGCCGTGAATACTCAGCAGGCTTGGCCTGTCCGAGGCTTCGGGCCTTGAGCATACGTATTTATGTCAGTTTTTAACCCAATGGAATGTATAGTTATTTAGAAGTTCTCGAGGAGAGTGACGAAAGCTCTTGGAAAGTAATGGACTTTTTGTACTGCGCCCTTATATTGGCGGAACTTCCGATGTCCCCTCAGGCCCGACTAAGGCAGGAGCAAATGTATGCCAAAAGTTAATATTAAAACTGACAAACTCACACTCGACGTTAAAGACGGGTATGCACTTATTGACATGTGCGAAGAGCACGATACATCGATCCTCTTCGGCTGTCGCGATGGTGCCTGTGGCGCCTGCATGGTTCGAATCATCGAAGGTGCTGAGCACATCAGCCCTATGCAAGATGACGAACGCGACTTCCTCGAGACGATGGCGGCAGAACCGAACGAACGTTTGGCTTGCCAATGCAAAGTCTACGGCGACGTGGTTCTTGAAGTCTCTGAATAATTTTTTGTGATCTCGGGAGTGCGTGAATGGCTTTGGCTCTTGCTTCGTTAAAAAAGCGTAAGGAACTGGCTAAAGTCATCATGCATAAGCTCCAGATCTCAAACCCGGATCCCCGCTGCGAACTCATCTATAAAACTCCCTATCAACTTCTCGTATCCGTAGCCTTATCCGCACAGACCACCGACATGATGGTGAATCGTGTGATGGCTCCTCTTTACGAAGAGGTCTTTACTCCGGAAACAGTCGTCGCACTCGGCGCTGAAGGTTTTCTCGCCAAAATTCGTTCGATCGGACTCGCTCCAACCAAAGCGAAAAATGTTACGAAGATGAGCGCGATTCTCCTCGAAAAATTCAAAGGTCAAATTCCGCGTTCGCGTGAAGACCTTGAGAGTTTGCCGGGAGTCGGCCGTAAGACGGCGAATGTGATTCTCGGTGAAATCTACCGAGAGCCGACGCTTGCCGTCGACACACATGTTTATCGTGTGTCGAGGCGTTTGGGATTGCAGGATGAAAAGAATCCGGAAAAAGCGGAGCTGGAATTATTAAAAGTCGTCGATCCCAAAGATCTTCCGGATGGGCATCATCACTTCATCCTACACGGGCGCTACGTGTGCAAAGCGCTCTCGCCTCAGTGTGACACTTGTGTTTTGAATGACGTCTGTCCGAGCTACGAAGATCTACGGCCGAAGCCTACCGAGGTGAAGAAGAAGACGAAGACGAAAAAAGTCGCCGCGAAGGATATCCGTATTTCCGATATCAAAATTCCCGGCGGGAAAAAGAAAATTCCCGCGAAGAAGAAATCGAAGGCTAAGAAATAGTCTCGTCCAATTCCCAAGGGCCCTCGGGTTCGAGCAAAACATTAATTCCCAAATCTCGCAAATCTTCGAGTAGAGCCGGCAGTGGCAGGCCGATGATTGTGCTCATATCCCCTTCGATCGCTGAGAAGAGATTCATACCGAGATTTTCATATTGATAACAGCCAGCGCAGCCCTCCCATTCCTTGGTATCGAGGTAGGCTTCAATCTCCGCGTCACTCAAGGGTCTCATCGTCATCGTAGCGCTTTCGACACGGCTTTTGAGAAGAGTTGATCCTTCTTTCGTATGCAGCACCAAAGAATAGGCGCTACGCAGAACATGCCTGTTGCCAGCGAATTGCTTTAGGCGTTCGCGTGCTTCGTCCCGATCTTCGGCTTTACCGTATGAGCGTCCCTCGAAGTCGAGGACCTGATCGGCAGCGATTGCGATAAAGGTCTCGCCATCATAGGGCAGAGAGAGTCCCTTGGCCTCGCTACGGGCCTTGGCGAGTTCGGTCGGGCTATCAGCCGAAATACTTTCTTCATCGCAGACAGGGGCCATGGCGCGATGGGAGAGGCCTACCTGATTCAGCAGGGCCCGGCGATAGCTTGACGTTGAACCGAGAACCAGATGATTGATCTTCATAAAATCCTGCTATAGAATGCGTCGGAATCGTGATGCCGCCAGTACGACTGCATATCTTGGCGCAAAGCCGCAAAAGTGAGCCTATGGACAGCAACGAACAATCATCTTTTTATATTCCAGAAGAGTTCCTCCCACTAGCGGAAGATCCAAATTCGTTGACGTCACAGATGGCTCAGCGCTTTAAAGTTGATCCCAAGACTTTCATCAACTGGCGCTGGCAGATGAAGCATCAGATCACTGAGGCCAAACAAGCTTGGGAAGTTCTGAGTTTGAAAGAACAAGAAGCGCAAGGCTTCGACCAACTCGGCAATCTCTTTAATGCCGGAATCACGCCCTACTATATGGGTCTGATGGTCGAGCGTCTCGACGATGAGGAATGTCCGATTCGTCTACAGGCTCTGCCGCGTGTCGAAGAATTGAAAGACAGTCTCGGTGTTGCCGATCCTTTGACAGAAGTCGCTCACTCGCCCGTTCGCGAAGTTGTGCAGGTCTATCCGGATCGCGTGGCTTTCTGCGTGGCTCAGCTCTGCCCGGTCTACTGCCGCTACTGCTACCGCAAACGTCGTGACGAGGAAGTGGGTCTTCACTTCAACCGCGCGATCATCGATCGCGGTATTGAATACATTGCTTCGAATCCAGCGATTCGCGACGTGTTGATCACAGGTGGCGATTCCTTTGTTGCGAGCGATGCGGCAATCGAAGGCCTCCTGCAAAGAATTCGGGCCATTCCTCATGTGGAAATTATCCGTTTTGGAACGCGTACTCCGGTGACTCTTCCCTATCGCGTTACGGATCGTCTGGCGAAGATTCTGGCCAAGTACCATCCCGTATACGTGAACACCCACTTTAATTGCGCCGAAGAAATTACTCCCGAAGCGGCGCAAGCTGTAGCGAACCTTGTGAACAACGGCATTCCCGTTGGTAACCAGGCGGTGATGCTTCGCGGCGTGAATGATAGTCCTGAACGTATGATGAATCTTTGCCGGTCGCTCTTAAAGATCAGAGCAAGACCTTATTATGTGTTTCACGCACACAGTGTCCAGGGTACCGAGCACCTTCGCGTTTCAATCCGTAAGGGCATCGAAGTGATGAAGTCGCTTCGCGGCAATATCTCAGGCATGGGCATCCCGGCTTTTATCCTCGATACGCCGTCGGGTAAAATTCCGGTCCAGCATAACTATGTATTGGGTCATGACGGTGACGATTTACTGCTTGAAACGATTCGGGGTGAAATCTGGCGAGAACCCGACGTCTATTAACGTATCTCCGAAAAGCTCCGAAAGGAGCTTTTTTTGTATCGACTTAGAACTTTCCGCCCTCCCCCTCCGCTCGTCATTTCCCTTCATAAAAAATCCTTGATCATGAGCTCTAACCTAGCAAGATTTTGCCGATCTTCTTTTCGTGCCTTGTCGGTTATCATAAAGGTACCGAAAGTTTCTCTCAGCATCCAGGCTCCCTAAATTTGGCGAAGGAAGATTGGTGAAAGCTCTGCTGGTCACGTCTCGCGTTACTTTTACCCCAGATAATTACGACGAGCTTGTCGTTGGACTTGCCGACTGTCCAGAGATCGGGGGACTTCTCATCCTCGATAACAAAAGTCGCGACCTCAGCATCAAAGGCCTGGGTCTCATGGGGCTTGGTGCGCTTGGTATGGGTTCGAACATGCTCTTGAATCAGTTCGGTGGGAGCCACGCTCGCCGTATGGCCGCCTATGAAAAGCAAAACAAACCCGTTTGGATATTGAAAACAGTCAACTGCGCTGAGGCTTTGGCAATCGTCAAGGACCAGGGCTTTGATCTCGTCGTCAATGCCCGCACACGCTGTATCTATAAGAAGACCTTCCTCGCGGCACCTCGCCTCGGATGTATAAACATTCATCACGGCCTTCTCCCTCTCCAAAGAGGAACGAGCTGCGACATGTGGAATTTATCAGAAGGCAAAGCCACAGGATTCTCCATCCATAACATGGCTGAGAAGATCGACGCTGGAGCGATCATTCGCGCGGTGGAAGTGAGCGATGGAACGGAGAAGAGCTACACGAATTATCTTCGCAACGCGGTGAGACGTGAAGTCGCGGAGATACGGTCTGTGCTCAAAGCAGTGGCAACTGACGAAAGCATTCTTCAAGGCCAACCCAATGTAGGGCCGGCTGACCTTAAACATCGGCGCACACCGTCATGGCGTGAGATCCGTAACATTCGAAAATCAGGACTTTCCCTATGAAAAATCAGAAGATCCTCCTCATTCACGGTAATCCTGGTGTTCCTGAAGATTTCAAAACGTTGACGAGTCAAATC
>SEDW01000321.1 GCA_004193325.1 Pseudomonadota bacterium
AGCTCACCGCCCGTGTAGTCCGAAGGTTCCGATAGAAAGAGAGTGCAGGACAAATCCGTACGGATCCGGTGAGGCGTTCCGGGGATTTGACGAATAGCGTTGTCTACGTGGGTACCGAAGTTCTCGCCGCCGGCATAACGGTTGAATAGAGGGGGGAATACTTTAAGAGGCAGAGCAGCGGAAAGGAAAAGTGGGGTCGTTTCCAGCTTCTTCAAGATCAATTCACCCAATTGAATGCCTACGGGATCGCGATCAGGAAGTTGGCTGTTGTTCTTGGCAAGAGCGGACTGGTGGCCGGCCGTAATTCGACCATCTTTCCAATCCGCCGTTTGAAGGAGCTTTCTCGCATTCGCAATTTCATCCTGACTCAAAACATCGGGAATACTGAGCAGCATGGGAAAGCTCCTTGATAAGGTGTTACAAACGGAACTGGGTGCTCAGCAATGCTGTGCGGCCAGCGCCTGGAATCAAATGGCCCGGGTGGAGGCTATCGAAGTATTCCACATCTCCAATATTACTCAAATTGAGCTGAACATCCATATCTGGAGTTACACGGTACTTGGCCATTGCATTCGTGGTCGTGTAGCCGGCAACTTTACGTTTCAGACCGGTCGCAACATCGGTTGTCGTCGCTCCGAAACGTTCGGTCAAAGCGAAGACGCCGACACCGAAGTCCCAGCGATCGGAAGCAAGGTAAGTGACCCAGAGGTTTCCAGAGTGCTTAGGTGTGTTGGTAAGCGTCTGATCCTTCTCGCCGGCACGGTTTGATTCTGTGACCTTGCCGATGAGGTGGGTGTAGCCCGATGAGATTTGGAACAAGGGCGAAGGACGTCCCACCAAACTGATTTCGGCTCCATCGACACGTTGCCCACCTGTGAGCACGTTCAATGTCGCATCGCTCGGGTCTGGGGTACGTGCGTTGGTTTTCTCAAGGCGGAAAACGGCGCCCTCAAGGGTGAGGTTTCCACCTAGGAGATCAGATTTTGCACCGACTTCGTAAGTTTCGCTTTCTTCAGGCTTCAGATCGGCAGTGTTCGCTGCTAAAGATAGGCCTTCGATAGAAGGCTGGAAGGAAGTTCCGTAGTTGAAATAAACACTAGTCGAAGCCACTGGCTTAAACGTTAGACCGCCGCGCCAGCTCAAAGCTTTGTCTGTATGACTGAAGTTTGTTTCAGTTGCACCAGTGTTGGCACGAGATTCCGCTTTAATTGTTTCCCAGCGGACGCCGGCGCTAACAATCCACTGTTCGCCAAGATTTACAGAGTCTGCAAGGTAAGTTGCGAGAGTCTTTGCTGTGGTGACTGTGCTACCTGTTTGCGCGATTGTGCCTGAGAATTGCTGATTGATATCAGGATTGATAAGGCTTGCATCTGGAGCGCCTGTTACTGTCAGGCGTTTAGGACGCGAGGAATCGGAAATCGCTTCGAGACCGATGATGGCATTGTGTTGTGCAAATCCAGTGGAGAACTTCGCGCTCAGGGAGAGGTCGTTGTCGAAAGACTCTTCTTTCGAATCGCCGATGATCTGTCCACGAGTGACTCGAATCGTATCGATAGGTGTCGCCGGAGTTACGGTCGCAGGAACACGAGCTTCGGTGATCTGGTAAGCACGTTCGTAGTAGCCGTGACGAATTTGATCACGAATGACGAGGCCGTTACCAAAGTCATGTTCGGCGCGAACGGTCAGGACGTCGACATTGGTCTTGAGATAGTTGTTATTCTCAAAACCGTAGAAATTCGAATAGCTAACCGGGGCAGGACGGCTATTGACGTAAGGGATACCGTAGTCCGGGATATTGTTTTCGTTCTGATGCAGGTAACTGACGGTCAAGCGGGTAGGACCGCCGAGACCGAAGGTAAGGGATGGAGCGATACCAAATCGTTTATTCTCAGTCACATCGCGACCAGCAACGTTCTGATAGTGATCCATGAGGTTGAGGCGGAAGCCGATTCCATCAGTGAGTGGCTTGTTAAGGTCGGCAGTCGCGCGACGGGTATTGTCCGAGCCAATCGCGAGGAGGCCATCGGAAAAGCCTTTAGCTTTCGGTGTTTTCGTAACCTGGTTGATCACGCCACCGGTAGAGCCGCGACCGAATAGAGCCGAAGATGGTCCCTTGAGGACTTCGACGTTTTCCAGAGTGAATGAGTCCCGGTTGTAGCTACCGAAGTCGCGCATACCATCCTGATAGATATCAGAACGAGCCGAGAATCCTCGTAGACTCAGGTTGTCCCCTTGGGCACCACCTTCGCCGGCAGCAATACTAAGGCCCGATACATCGCGCAGAGCATCACGCAAAGTCGTGACGCCTTGGTCACGCATAAGCTTCTCGGGGATGATAGTTACTGACTGAGGCGTATCCAGCTTTTTGGTAGGAATTTTTGGGCTGGACATTTCTTTTGATTGATACCCATCCGAACCTGGTTCTGGCTCCGCAGTAACTTTCACTTCCGGAAGTGTTTGAGTATCAGCAGGATTTGCAGCTTGGGCATAGGCTGTGTGAGCAAGAAAATTCACGCCTACAAAACATGCGAGTGATGCAGGAAGGAAGACGTTCGATTTTGATTTATTCACATTCATTTTTTATTTTCTTTCGAGAAAAATTGTCTCGGATTGACTGCCTCAGGAGGACAGCCTTAGAAAAAGGTTTTGAATGGGAATGGGTATCATTATCGGGGTTGTTCAACAATTGAAAATTGGGCTCTGTGTGATGTCTGTGGGAATCTTAGGGATTTGTGCGCTCAAAGTTAGGCAATGTTACCTTTCGACGCTGCTTAAAGGCGCGCTTATATGACATCAAATACAATCCTAACGCCAAAGGTTTTCTCTTAAGAGGACCTTATCGACAAGTTTTTCGTCGGCTAACTATTTGTGAAACTGCAGTTTCTCACTAGCTCAACCCATTTGTCGCGACCTGGGAAAACTCTCTTAGGCATACATCTTCTTGGAATGTGCCCCGGGGCACACTCTCACTCAATAACGTAAGATTTCAACTGCCAAAGAAGAAACACGACCTCAAAAAGTCCCCATCGAATTCCTAATCCGAATCGCTTCCTCAGTCCTGGGAACAAGGCTCTCCAAGCCCACTCGAACGGCTTCCTTCTGCACGTCCTCTATGAAGGGTCGGAACGAGCTTTCGTACTCTTTAAAAGCAAGTTCATGATCACCAGCATTGGCTTCAAACGCCTTCGCGAGAGCCGCCGCTCCATCGATTGCGAGCGAACCACCGCGCCCTGCAGCTGGGGACGCGCAGTAGGCGGCGTCACCTACTAAGGCCACGCGGCCCTTGGACCACTCGGGCATTTTTATCTGACAAAGCTTATCGAAATAAAAAGTCTTGGATCCTTCAATTTCTTTTAGAAGTTCTTTGCAGCGCCAGCTCTCATCTTTGAAACGGTCGACGATGATTTGCCTTTGTTGGGCTTCATCACGATAGTTGTAAGGAATTTCTTTTTCTGAGACGAAGCAAAAAATAATGTCGGTTTTATTTTTGTAAGCGTTTAACATCACCCCTTTGCCAGGGACGTTATACATCTGAGCCGTATTTGGTTTGATCAAAGACTTCTCAACCATCGTGATAGAGAAGTATTGTTCGAGAAAGTGCATGTACTGCGACTCGGGGCCGAACCAAAGTCGTCTTACAGCAGAATGAATACCATCGCAGCCGAAGATAAGATCGTAAGTCTGACTTTTGCCGCTACTGAATGTGGCATTGACCCCTGACGTGGTTTCCTTTAGATCCGAGATTCCCTCATTAAAGACTATTTTGACTTTGTCTTTGATGAGGCCATGGAGAATGCTGACCAAGACGGATCGCTCAATTTCAAATTCGTCGTCGGTCATGGGGTCATTCTCGCCTCGGAGTGAAAAGCCGCCCAAGGTCGTATCGTCGGCACCTTTAAAGTCCCATTTCTCAAGGGAGAGTCGATTGGAGCGAATCGCATCAAATATTCCCATTTGCTTCACGACGTCGACGGTACTTTCTTTGATATCAACTGCGGTTCCCCCGACTCGGAGACCGCTGGCAATCTCAACGATAGTTACGTCATATCCAAACTTCGCCATCCAGTACGCGGTCGATAATCCAGCAAAACTGGCCCCAGAGATCAGGACGGTCTTCTTTTCACTATGAGACATCAGTGTGCTCCTTGGGATAAACTTACAGTCACTACAAGTTTACATTGACTTTAAGTTTGTGTCAAAGTAGTCTGATTTTCTATGCTAGGAGGGGACTGTTTTGAGTTTGCGTGAGATTCGAAAACAAAAGACCAGGAAGACCATCTCAGACGTTGCAACCCGCATGTTTATGGAAAAGGGTTACGATTCTGTGACGATGGCGGATGTAGCGGCAGCCTCTGAAGTTTCTCTATCAACGGTATTCAATTACTTCCCTAAAAAGGAAACTCTGGTTTTCGATAT
>SEDW01000322.1 GCA_004193325.1 Pseudomonadota bacterium
GATGTTGCCAGTTGCCGTGGCCTCAAAAAAGCCTGCGATGAAATCAACGCAATCGATATCGGTGCGGCCCCCAAACCCATGCGTCAGGACCGAATTACCCGAGTTCAGGTAGAGAGCATCATTCAAAAAGAATTTGCATCTGCCGAAGTCGTCTGGGAAGGCACTGACAGCTGCCTCGTCACGGCTCTTTCAAGCCCTACGAACGAGGAAGCGGTAACGCGAGTGATTGAGAAAGAATTTGAATCAGCGCCCAAAGGGATGCGCGTGCTGGTCGGTTCCATTCGGCTTCCGAGCATGCCAGTCCTCAGGCACAACAATTACAGCTATAAAATTGCAACCTATTCCGATCAGATCAGCCGCGTTTATAGCAATCCCCGAACCCGTTTCGCGCAAGTCAAAGTCCAGGCGCATGATCTCGACCCATCGTCCCAAGCGGTGGTTGAATTCATTGTGCAAGTCAATCTCCGTGTCGAGATTCAAGCCTTGGTCATGACGCAGACGAAGGAACGCGGCGAGCGGCTTGCAGCCGATTCTATTCAGCTCGAGTGGATTCCCTTTCAAGATCAGGTCGTTACCGATCCAAGTCTTCTCGTCGGTAAACTCCTCCGCTCCCGTCTGATGGCCAAAGGAGTGATCCGCACCTGGGACCTTACTCGTGAGCCTGAAGTCCTTCGCGGCGATCGCATCGAAGCTGTGGTAAACAGCGGCGGCGTGCGGCTGAACAGTGTGGCCCAAGCTCTTGAGCCTGGTTTTATTGGTCAAAAAATTCGGGTGCGTTTGGAAATGACGAAGAAGACAATTCTCGCTGTCGTAACTGCTCGTGCTCAGGTCGAGGTGCCATCTCTATGAAAATTTTATTCCTGGCTATAATCTCTCTTCTGCTAAACGCCTGTCAGACGGGGTTCGTGCCAATTTCTCAAAGGAATCTTTATGAAAAAGAAGGTAAATCCGCCAATCTCGGTCATCGAAGGCCTATTGAAGAGCGAGCGACCCCGGGCTCAGAGGTCTATCTCAAGCGAGAAAACATTGAAATCGTTCCTCAGGAAACTAAAAACTACACAGGCTCCCTCCTTACACTGAAAAACCCTGACACTTATCTCTTCACCGATGCTCCGCGCGGCGAGCTTGGAGAATTTTTGGATGTCTTCGTAACCGTGAACCGTAGCGAAAAACCGGCAACACCCGCTGCAGCCCCTGCAGACCCGGCTGCCAAAGGCAAAGCTGTTCAGGATGAGCTCATTGCCGCTCTCCCCAAACTCGAGCCTGCTATCGCTGACGCGAAAATGCCAAGCCTGATTAAGATGAAAGTCGTTCGCAAAATGGAAAATGGCGACATCATCGTTGAAGCCGCTCGTGCTTCCCAGAATGAATGGGAGGCGAACAGCCAAAGAGCAACTGCCCGCATTCCTCACGCAAAGATTACTGGCCGTGCGGATATCTCCACAGCGGATCTTGCGGACGTGCATTGGTCTGAATCAGTAAACGGAACCATGACCGAACGCGAATCGAACACCTGGGAAGATGAATACAGCATGCGCTGGGCCGGCTTTGATGAAGCGAGATCCAAAGTGGCTTTGGACCTTGAGAATAAACGCAAAGATCTTGAAAAGGTTAAGGATCGTCTGAAGGATAAGATCGTCAACGTCGGTCGCGAGAGAAACAAACTTGCAGCCGAAAAAGATAAAGTTGATGTCCTACGACGTGAAGCTGAGGATAAGCTAAACGACCTATCTCAGAAAAATAGTCAGCAGGATGCCCTAATTGAGCAGCAAAAAGATATAATCAAGAAACAAGAACAAATTATCGAAGAAGCCCGCAACAACAATCAGGCGAACCTCGTAGCACCTGAAAAAGTCGCTGATCCTAAAGCGAAAGATGCTAAGACTCCGGCTGCGCAATAAGGCGAATAAAACATGCTACGCCCGATCTCGATCCTTCTCATGTCAGCCTCCCTTCTTTTTGGTAGCGCCGTTGCTCACGCGCAGACGGTCCGTATCAAGGAATTGGCGCGACTGCGTGGGGATCGAACGAACAGTCTGATCGGCTTTGGCCTGGTAGTCGGCCTGAATAAAACCGGAGACACGCAAACATCCTTTGCCAAAAACAAAGCGGTGGCAAACCTTTTGACCCGTCTGGGAATGACGCCGGAAAACAATCAGATCGTAACTCTCTCCGCGGCTGCTGTTATCGTCACTGCTGAGCTTCCTGCTTTCGCTCGTATCGGTGATCGCATGGATGTGAAGGTCTCGGTCATAGGTGACGCCAAAAGCCTTGCCGGCGGCACACTTCTCATGACCCCTCTTAAAGCGGGTGATGGGCAGATCTATGCGGTGGCTGATGGATCTATCGTCATTGGTCAGGCGAACGGTGCCGGCCCACGTGTGCAGACCGTGGCGACGATTGCCGACGGCGGCATGATCGAAAAGGATTTCATCCCGAGTCTGGTGCAAAACCAGGCGATTGACCTTAATCTCGTGACTGCTGACTTCTCGACTTCGAACCGGATCGCTCTTGCGATCAATAAGCATTTTCACAATGAAATTGCTGTGGCCGTCGATCCAGCGCGAGTGAAGATTCGTATCCCCGAACAAAACTGGGCCAACGTCACAGGATTTATTGCGGAAATGGAAACGCTTGAGGTTCTGGCCGACCAGAAAGCGGTCGTTATCATCAACGAGAGAACGGGCACCGTCGTGATGGGCGGTGAAGTGAAGGTCTCTGATATCGTCATTACTCATAACGGTCTCAGCATTTCCGTGGGAACTGGCAAACAGGCCAAACAAGAAGCGGTCATGCCGGTGCAGGGCACAACCATTAATGATTTGGTAAAGAGCCTAAATCAGATGGGCGTAAAGCCTGAAGACTTGATAAGCATACTTCAATCGATCCATGCCTCAGGCGCACTGAGAGCTGAGATTAAGCTCATGTGAGGTTTTTATGAGCGATATAGGCAGCATCCCTAAAGTTTCCGTAAATGATCTGAATGCTCAGCGATTTACAGAGGTTAAGGAGAAGGTTCCGCAGGACACCGAGGAGGTTAAAAAATTATCCAAGGAGTTCGAATCTATATTTATGGAGATTGTGCTAAAATCGATGCGAGAGACTGTTGACAAGTCCAGTCTCACGGACGGTGGCAACGGTGAGCAAATCTTTCAGTCCATGCTCGACACGGAATACGCCAAAAACCTCGCGAATCAAGACATGACAGGCCTTTCATCATCTATCGAAGGCCACTTGACCCGACTTATGGAGGGAGGTGGTAAGATAAATGAAGTACAGAAAGCTGCCGGACGAGCACAATACAAACAGCAGATGAACGAAGAACGTTGAACTGTTTCTCAATAGCCTTAGGGCCGAGGAGGGGTGACATATGGATAGCAGCAAGATTGGGCCAAATGTTTCGAATGCGTTGACCAACAATGCAGGCGTTCAGAAGTCGAACAAGGCTAAGGCCGCGCATGCCGAAGGCGGCGCTGACAAGGTTAAGACCAAAGCGAACGACGGTGATTTCAACGTCAACCTTTCCACCAAATCCAAAGAGATGCAGGAATCTCGTGCCAAGGCTTTGGACATCGCTCGCAACACACCCGATGTTCGCGAAGATAAGATTATGGAATTGAAGAAAAAAATCGAGTCTGGCGAATACAAAGTCAGTTCCGAGAATATCGCCGACGGCATCCTTCGCGAAGCTGTCAAAGATGAGCTCTCCAAAGGCGAACCTGAGCTCTAATAATCTATGAGGCTCCTATATGGTGGGGATTCTAGGCGTAGGGAATAGACTCAGCAAGGTCACAGAACAATGTGCCTCCCTCTATCAAGTCCTTCTCGACTTTGAAGGCGTTGTTACTAAAGAGAATGCTGCCATCGGTCGCTCGGATCTAGCTGAGCTCGAAGAAATCACGGACGATAAAATCATTTTTGGTGAAAAAGTCAAAAGAGAGATCCGGGCTTTAAAAGAAGCTATGGATCATCTTGCCGTTGAGCTTGGTGATGACAGTCACCATTCGAACGAGGACCATCAAATTTCTCAATTCGTTGCCGCGATCCGCGAGAAAGTTCTTGCGAGTCATCCGCAGTTCGATCTTGAGCTCAAGCGCATGGAAGTTTGGGCGCAAAAACTGAAGGATCTTCGTCTTCAGATTTTCGCCAAAGTCGAAACCAACGCTTATCTCGTCAAGCGCCTACTCGAATATCACCGTGAGACCTATGCCTTCTGGCAATCCGTTGCCCGTGAATCCGAAGCCGTCTACGGCCAGTCCGGAAAAACCAAGTATGGGAGTAGTCCTCAAAAGTCTATTCTCAACGTTAGGACCTAATTTATGTCCGGCCTATTTCACTCGTTGAATATTGGTTCTGAATCTCTCTTTGCCTCACGGCAAGGTGTGGATACGGCTGGGCATAACATCGCCAACGCACCGAGATGGACAAGTTTTTCAATTCACTTCAGGATCTATCCAACTTTCCTGAAGAATTGCCGATTCGAACATCGGTGAAAGAAAATGCACAGAACGTCATCAACGCATTTCACCATATTGATGAAAGTCTCAAGACTCATCGGGATGACATCAATAACCGGATTGCCGGCGAAGTCTCCGAGGCTTCGGCGATGGTCGAGGAGATCGCCAAACTCAACATCGCTATCAAAGGCGCTGAGACGAGTTCGAGTAA
>SEDW01000323.1 GCA_004193325.1 Pseudomonadota bacterium
TTTAGGAATCGATAGATGGAATAGCCGGATGGAATCATGAACGAGGAGATCAGAAGAGTGACGACGAGCGCGATCGTGCAGGCTGAAAGAAGGTCCTGAGTCACGTGCTTGTAGCCAACGCCGAGCGCCACGACGACGAGAGAAAATTCTGACATTTGCGCGAGATTAATTGCCGGAATCAAGCTGCCGCGATAGCCGTAGTGCATGAGATGAAGCGTTGGAAAAACGGTCAGGAAGCGACTGATGATAACGAAGAGAACGATCAGACCGGAAAGGCCGAGAACGCTCCAGGTGGGCATCGGAATCTGCATGCCGAGAGCCACGAAAAAGAGGGTGATAAAGAAGTCCCGAAGACTTGTGATCTTGGACGCGATATCGAGATGATAAGGGAAAGACGCGATGCTCACGCCTGCAACGAGTGCGCCCATTTCCAGCGAAAGAGACAGATAATTGGCGAGACCACAGATACCAAAACACCAGCCCATTGCAGTCACGAGCACGAGCTCCGGCTGCTTCGCGATGCGGCGAAAGATGGATGGAAGAAGATATTTGGCGAGGAGCCAGGCCGTTGCGATCAGGACGGTGGCTTTCCCGAGACTGATAGTGATCGAGAGGGCTTCGAGATTTTGCAAATTGGGTTGAATCGCAAGGAATACGATGGCCCAGATATCCTGGAAAACGAGAATACCGAGAGTGATGCGTGAGGTAAGGAGATCGAGTTCCATGCGGTCCGACAGCATCTTAACGACGACAAGTGTCGAGGATAGGGACGTCGCGACAGCAAGATAGGTGAGAGAATAGTCGTTCGGACGATTCAAAAATCCAAGCATCGAAAAAAAGATCGTGGCAAGGAGAGCACAGCCCATAAACTGCACGATACCGTTCACCATCACGGCTCGACCGGCACGAAGAAGTTTGCGGATGTCGATCTCAAGGCCAAGGATAAACATAAGGAGAACAAGGCCGATTTCCGAGAGAGTCTGGATGCTTTCCGGACTTCTGATGATTCCCAAACCCAAAGACGGGCCGAGAAAAATCCCTGCGAGGAGAAAGGCGAGAACCAGGGGCATACGGAAAATGTAAGCCGGGATGCCCAGCACAGTCGCGCCCATGATGGCGTAAGCTACGTCTTGTAATAAACTATGACCGTCCACGTGTCCCCGAGCCTTGGCAAAATATTCGTGAAGAGAGCCTCTAGCTATCGGAAGATATGCAGGAAACTTAAGGTTTCCCCAATCTAACCCGAAGCGTGTAGCGTATTTGGCTCTTCCGAAAATCGCAGCATTTTTGCTTGAGCTTCAGAGGGCTTAAAAGCCGAAAATTGCTGCAGCGCTTCATTCCTTAGAGTTGCAAATCCATCGCAAAAGCTTATGATGAGGCCGTTATCGGAGATGAGTGAAGCTATGGATGCGGGCCAATCGGGCCCGGCCTCGGTCAAGCTTGCCCCAATTCGACGCCTAGAGGAGTGTAGCTTTGAGTAAGCAGGAGAAGATTCAGCCGCGTAAGTTAAAAGGTTTTCGTGACCTTTTGCCGTATCAAGCTCGCCTCAAAAAAACTATCACAGACATTATATGGAAAAACGCCGCGGTTGCAGGCTTCGAAGTCATCGAGACTCCGGCTCTGGAATTTGCTGAGACTCTGCTTGGTACTGGCGAAGAGACGGACAAAGAAGTTTATCGCTTTACCGATGCCGGGGATCGAAGCGTCGCTCTTCGATTCGATTTGACGGTTCCTTTCGCACGCTATGTCGTCGAGAATTTTTCGGAACTCGTATTCCCCTTTAAAAAAGTGCAGATCGGCAATTCATGGCGCGGGGAGAAGCCTCAAAAAGGGCGCTATCGCGAGTTCTGTCAGGCCGATCTTGATATCATCGGTGTCGATTCTCTGTCAGCCGATGTGGAAGTCATCAGCTGCATCATGCAGAACCTCAATGAACTCGTTCCCCAGGGCTTCACAATGAGTCTCGGGCACCGGATCATTCTCTCGGCACTGATTCGCACGAGTCTGCCCACGATCGATCCGTCGCTTGAATTCAAGGTCCTGATCGTTCTCGATAAGCTCGCAAAAATCGGTCGCAAGGCCGTTATTGATCTCCTCCTGGCGATGCCGGGAGTTGATGCTGCCGAGCCCGAAGCTCTGTTGAGTCGCCTCGAGAAGAAGAATGCTCACGGAGATAGCGATCTCGATTCTCTCAAAGAATTTCTTTCGGCCGATACCAACGCTCTGCTCGAGATTGATCGTCTCAAGGAAACGGCTCTCATTATTCGTAAGCTCGTCGATGGTGGGCACGGCAAGGTCGTTGTCGATCTAAGTATCGCGCGCGGTCTTGGTTATTACACCGGCATCGTTTTTGAGACGACGATCGACGGCCTCGATGGCTTCGGTTCGATTTCTTCCGGCGGCCGTTATAACGGTTTGGTCTCACGTTTTTCCAATACGGAATTGGCGGGAATCGGTGGATCGATTGGTGTTGATCGATTGCTGGCGGCGATGGAACAACTCACTGAGAAAAAGGCGGCTGAGCGGAATGGTGCTTTCATTGCCCTGGCAGGGAGTGAAGGACGGCAGTACGGCTTTGAGCTTTTGAAAGAACTTCGTGGCCTCGGTATCCCATCCGATATCGCTCTGAAGGAAGGTAAACTCGGCAACCAGTTTAAGCTGGCTGACAAAAGAAGTTTTGCCTGGGTTCTGACGATTGGCAGTGAAGAGCTGGCGAGCAAAACTGTGAGTCTCAAAAATCTTGCGACCGGCGAAGAACATCGCGGGATCACACAGGACAAGGCTTTCGCGTTTCTAAAGAATTGATGAGAGATCATTGATCTTTCAGAGATGGTTTAACTGCGCTAAGATACTTGGACATTATTAGGTACGATACCACGGGGATTATATGAAACTGGAGTTTCCTTTTCTACGTACGGCACGCGGCAAGCAGATTGCCCTTTCTCTATTTCTCGTCTTCGTATCGACACTGATAATCGACCAGGTTAGCAAGCGTCATGCCCACCAGACTCTTATGACGGAGGAGAGCCCGACCAATCTCGATCTCTACCGTTCCACCTATAAGGACGTGGGAACGATCGGCACGGAAAGCCTCGACCCTTCCAAACCAACGAACTTCGCACGCCTCAAGTTTCACTATCAAAGAAACCGCGGCGCAGCTTTCAGTATGCTTGCGAATCTTGATGATTCGATTCGTATTCCCTTCTTCTATGCGGTCACGGTATTTTCCGTGTTCTATATCCTTTTTTACCTCCGCACTCTGCCGATGAATTATCATCTTACCCGCTTTGGGCTTGTGATGATCATGGCTGGTGCCATCGGTAACTTCATCGACCGCATTATTCAAGGCTACGTGATCGATTTTGTGGACGTGAGCTGGAGCATCTTTGGTTGGCGCCATGATTTTGCGGTCTTTAACGTGGCCGACATCGCGATCAACATTGGTATCATCGCTTTCGTACTGGAAATGATTCTAAAACGTAAACCGGTTTATGCAACGTTCCAGAAAAATCCTGATGCTCCCAAAGTTGTGACTTCGGCCAAGGCTTGAGTCTTATTCCTAAAGAAAAGGCCCTGAATCTTAAGTGATTCAGGGCCTTTTCTTGTCTCTAAGATTACTTTTTTGCTTTGGCGAGCGCTGGTTTGAGGTTGGCCTTGAACTTCTCAGCAGCAGCTGCAATGGTTTGTAGATCCTTGCAGAATCCAAAACGCACGTAGCGGCTTTCCAGAGCTTTTTCCTCGGGATTCTCATAGAAAGCCGAGACTGGGATACAGGCGACACCGACTTCTTTGATCAGCCAGTTGGCAAATTCCGTGTCGGGGATATCGAGAAGGTTTTTGTGATTGGCAACGATGAAGTAAGTGCCTTCGGGCTGCTTGCATTCAAAGCCGTGCTCGATGAGCAAGTTGTAAAGAGCCGTTCGGCGTTCCGAATACTCTTCTCGAAGCACGTGATAGTAATCGTAACTGAGGCGAAGCGCGTGCACCATTCCGTACTGAAGAGGCGTTGCCGAACAAAAGGTTGTGAACTGGTGCGGAATACGAATCGCTTTGGTCAAAGCCGCCGGAGCCAGAGCGTAACCAATCTTCCAACCGGTCATGCTAAAGGTCTTCGATGTAGATGAGACAAGGATCGTGCGTTCTTTCATGCCGGGAATCGTGGAGAAAGGCATGTGCCGCGCTGGTGGGTAGACCAGCTCCTCGTAGACTTCATCGGTCATGACATAGAAATTGTGCTCTTTGGCAAGCTTTGCGATCTCGAGGAGTTCGTCGCGTTTGAAGACTTTACCCGTCGGGTTGTTTGGGCTGTTTAGGAGAAGGAGTTTGGTCTTGGGTGTGATTGCTGCTTTAAGATCGGCTACATCAAAGTTCCAATTCGGAGCTTTGAGATCAACCGTTTTAAG
>SEDW01000014.1 GCA_004193325.1 Pseudomonadota bacterium
TCGAGCGGCAAAGCTCAAGAGCCGGCAGTAGAGGAACAGTCGTCGATTTCCGAACTCAAATCTTTGGGCTCGACCAGTTCGATTACAATCCCACGGTCTTCGCCACTCAAAAAATTTATTTTTCCCGCTCTCGCCCTCGCAGTGCTGGGTAGTGGCGGATACTTTTTTACCTCGACCGATTTGGGCAAAAGCGTTTTAGGATCACCACCTGCTGACGAAGAGCTCGTCAAAGAGGATGTCGATCCCAATACAGCTGCTCCGCTAGCAAGTGAGACCGCTCCCGAACTCGATGCGAACGGAATGCCGAAAGAAAGCACGATCCCAGAGGGAGCACCGATCGCAGCGCCAGTGGCAACAGTGCCCGTCACGACTCCTCCTGCTCCCATAGCTCCTGTCCCCGCCGCACCTGCAGCAGCAGTAGCAGCTCCGGCTAAGGTGGAAGCGCCCGTGAAGAAGGCAGTGGTCAAAGCGAAATCCAAAAAATCCAAAGCTTCCGTAACAGCGAAATCCAAAAAATCAAAAGCAGCGTTGGCCAAAGCCAAAGCGAAGAGCAAAAAAGCTGTCGCAGCGAAGAAGGCGAAAGCTAAAAAACCTGCCGTGCAGGCAAGTGTAGCTCCAGCCCACCACTGAATCGAATTTGAAACGTCGAGGACAGACTCTTGCAGTCTGTCCTTTTTTGTTGTGTAAAAATCAAAGGAACTGACTCAGTCGTCAATAGGATGAGGAATGGACGACTGCAGAGAACCCTTATATTTTGCCGAGTTTTTAAGCAAATTTCTTGCGGCTTTAACAAATGCTTAACCAATAGATTTGAAAAATCTTCGCTAAGAAATCGATAAAATAATTGCGAGACACGCCTACCGTTTCGTCGCTTCCACTCTCCTGCCAATTTTAAAAATCCAGCAAACCCGGATTCGGGCAGCGTTTCAAAAAAATGCCGAAAATCTTCAACAATCCTCGATCCGAGAAGTTTCAGCGATCTTTTGAAAGAAAAAAACGCTGTCCTGATTGCAGCCTGAAATTGCCGGAGTTATAGATTGGGTAGCAAAGAAAAGAACTTTGTCTGACAGTTGAGTTTTTGGGACGACGCTCAAAACAGATCGACAGCGATCAGGCAATTAAAGGCCGATACTCTCATTCATGATCAAAGGGACATTCTCGTATGAGATGGTACTATCCACTGCTACCTGTATTTTCTTGCGCCTTCATTTTGGGCTGCGGCGCCTCGAGTGAGAAGACTCGAGTCGAATATGTTGAAACTCCAGTAACCTGTGCGGCTGATTTCACTACGCGTTGTGCAGATATTCAGAGCCAGATCGATGCTGCGAATCTCCAGCTGACGGCTGCAAACCAATCGGAAAATATCGCGCAACGCTATCTCGCTCAGATGCAGCTCAACGAGTTGATGGAAATACGCGAATTCTATCGCCGTGGCGAGGGCAACATCGAAGCAATCACTTCACGTTATGAGTCTTTAAAAGCAGTGATCGAAGACAACGCTCCTCTGCAAGTTGAGACAGGTTACAAGCTGAGCTATGGCAGCGAAGAACTCGCGGCAACCCGCGAAGTGTTCAAAGACTTCGGTGAGCTTACAATTGATCCGGCAGAGATCGCTGACGGTCCGACAACCGCGAGTGCCAAGGTCTCGCCCGTCTATAAAGTCGATGACAACGCTCTTCCCTGGTCCGCCTACTGGTATCCCAAACGCGGTCAGGAACTCTTCGATGGCGACAAGTCACCGATGAAGAAGATGGATGAGTATTTCAAGAAAAACGGCATTACGGTCAAAGCTCAGGATTGGGAGAAGAGCCACTACGATGCGAAAGCCGCGGAATGGGAAGGCCTTTGTGATGCCTGGGCGATCGCATCGATTCTCACCTTTGAACCAAAGGAAACGGTTCGCCTGGAGAGTATCGACTTCACCTCGAGCGATCTCAAAGCCATAGCCATCAAATACTTTGAGGGCTATTCACCTAAGATCTATGGCCGCCGTTATCAGGGATCGGCCAGCACCGATGGGCAGATTCAGGACCTTCGTCCCGAAGCCTTTCATAAACTTGTCGAACAGGTGATCGGCGTACAGAAAAAGCCGCTTATTATCGACGAGGATCCAGGTCCCGAGATCTGGTCGAAGCCGGTCTTTCGCATGAGCTTTAAATATTCACGTGACCCCGAGTATAAAAACGCGATTATCGTGAAGGCCTATCCCTGGATGATTCGTCAGCGATCTGCGGTCAAGGACGACCTCACGAGCGTCGCAGCGGATCTCGCGGCACCCCTATATGAATATCGTCTTTTTCACGATCCGTTGCCTCAGGCTGATGGACGATTGAGAGTCCTGGCTGGCGAATGGATCGGCGCGAGCATCAATTTTCATCCTGATATGGTTTATCTACCCGGAACTCCGGCAAATCAAAATCAGGGCAATGAAGAAGTTCGCAAAAACCATGAAGAAATCCGAAAACTATTGATCAAAGTCGGGATGATTGTCGAATCGATTTGATCAGAGTTGGCCTCTAACACACTAAGGAGTAGGAACATGAAATTGAGTAAACTGTCGTCTGCATGGATCGTCGCTATCGCAATTGCTTCGGGCTCAACGGCTATGGCTGCAGGCGCGGAAGGGTCGCAAACTCTCGACCTCGCCGGTATCAAAGCCAAATGTGCTGAGCTTTTGCAAAACGAACAGCTGAAGCCTTTTAAAGCAGTTGTGAGCTGTAAACAAGTCGTCACCCAGTGGCGTCCAGCAGCCGCTCAGGCTGATGCTCTTCAAGTGGCAAACTTCAAGGAAGTGGGCGCGACCTTCACTCTAAAAGGTTATGAAGTGCCTTTCAAAAGCGAAGTGCTTGACCTCGCTCCAACACCAGCCTCGTGCTCGACACTGGAGCAAGTCCGTCTCACGGTCCCTGCTGTAGACATCGAACTCGCTTGTGATGCGCTCGAAAGCGTGCAAAACATCACCGATATCTGTCAGCCAGCGATCGCGGCCCGCGTAGATGCTGACCCAAGCATTCAAATCGAAGAGCTGACAGGCGAGACCTTTAATTCCTGTAACGGCAAGTAATGCTGTCCTGAACAGTTGGTCCACAAATAAAAATGGCGTCAGCAGTTTCTGCCGACGCCATTTCATTTATGAGAGAAGAGAAAAATTAGCTCGCGTGACTGTCGCGCCAGCGCTCCACCGCTTCCTCGATCGTTTGTACGAGATGAACTTCAGCGCCGTTTTTAAGCTTCAAAGTCACTTTTCCATCGACTTCTTCAATCCCAGTGATGTGATCCGATGCAACCGCGATCGGTCCCCAGCCCTGAGCGTTGCTTTCATGGAAACGATAGGTGCCGACATTGGGTTTTTTCATCGACTTGATCCATAGGTCAAGCGCCGAGTCGAAGTCCATCTGCACAGTATGCTTGGCGCCAGTCTTTTCGATGATCGATACCTTCTTCACGCCGTCCTTTTCGAGACAGACCAGAAGAGAGATCGCCGATGCCTGACGAGCGATGGTAATGTCTTTGTCATCACGAGAAACTTTAAAAGTTACAACCGCCATGAAATCTCCAGGGTGAGTGATTAACGGAAATTAAAGTCCAACTGTGAAGTAGATCACTGCCGCAAATGCCAAACGGTACCAACCGAAAACGGCGAGACCACGTTTGTTGAGAAAGGACACGAGCCATTTCACGGCAAAAAACGCAAAGACTGCCGAGGTCGCAAGACCGATAGCGATCGAGCTCAAACCTACATGCTCGATGAGGAGTGGGCCTTCCTTCAAACACTTGTATGCTGTTGCCGCCAAGAGAACGGGAAGCCCGACGAGAAAAGAGAATTCTGCGGCAATGGGTCGTTTGAAGCCGGCGACCATTCCACCGAGAATCGTGACCATCGACCGCGAGGTTCCCGGCCAGAGGGCAAGACACTGAGTAAGCCCGATGAATGCCGCCTGCTTATAGCTCAAATCATGAAGGCCAACGACGGGCTGCCCTTCGGCCTTGTCGCCCTTCACAAAGAAGCGTTCGAAGACAATCATGAGAATACCGCCGATCACCATAGCGATCAGTACGGGACCTGTGAACTGAAGATGTTCCTTGATGAAGTCTTTGATGAGAAACCCGATCGCCAAGACCGGAAAGCTCGCGATGCAGATGTTGATGAAGAGTTTGCGGCCCTTTTCACTCTTGCCGATGATGCCGGCCAGGATTTCGAGAATGGCTTTTTTATAGAGGAAGAGAACGGCGAGGATTGCGCCAGCTTGAATTACGATCTCAAAAGCCTGGATTGCTGCGATCTGATCCGCCGTGCGATTGACGTGACCCCTCAAGCCTAAAAGCTCTGATGTCACGACGAGGTGGCCTGTCGAGGAAACGGGCAGAAACTCGGTGATGCCTTCGACGATGCCCAGGATAAAGGAATCGAAACCAGAAATGACAGGTTGTTCCATAGATCAATCCTTCACGGGAGTAGGGGACAAAGATAAAGATATCAAAGCATAACAAAGGCATTCCCCAAACACCAATCCGCATTTTTCTTGCAGCCTACCTCGAGATAGGTATAACCTACCGATGACTAGGGGAGGGTCTTGCCATGTCCGTGGAGTTAGGTACAAAACAGAAGGCGCTGCGCGAGGCCAACTCGCTCTTGCAGAAGTTTGGCTACAACGGCTTTAGCTTTCAGCACGTCGCGGATAGTCTCGGCATCAAAAAACCAAGCCTCTACGCTCATTTCGAATCCAAGGAAGACCTCGGTCTCGATCTCATCGAATCCTATAAGCAGTGGCTTGGCCAATGGTCGGAATCGATGAGTGAACTTGATCCGGAGCAAAGAATTTCCGCTTATTTTGATATGTTTTATAAGTTCTCGCAGAAGGGCGCCCTCTATTGTCCCATCGCAAGCCTGAACGCCGAAGCCTTCACTCTGCCCTCGTCGATGAAGAAAAAACTAAAGCTTCTTTATGAATCGCAGCTGAACTGGATGAAAAAAATCATAGCCGATGGTCAGGAGCAAACGACCTTCCGTAGTGATCTGAGTTCGGAAGAGATGGCCGAATTCATACTCTCACTCGGTATGGGCAGTCAGTTCCTGGGACGGATATCAAACGAGGCTGACAAGGTGAAAATGTTGAAGCGTCACGCAATTCTCTTTCTGAAAGGCTAAGACCCATGAATCAGGAATTCGAAATTTTTCGCTGCCCGCTTCTCATCAAAGAGCAGCACCTCGATACCTTTGGTCACGTGAATAACGCCGTCTATCTCACCCTTCTCGAAGAAGCGCGTTGGGATTTTATCTCGCCGCGGGGCTTTGGTATTCGCGACATTCAAAAGAGCGGACTCGGCCCGACCATCCTGGAATGGAATATCAAATTCAAAAAGGAAATGCGGCTCAGAGATAAGATCATCATCGAATCTCAGACCATGAGCTACGAACGAAAGATCGGTATTTTGCGCCAGGATATTTTTCATGAGAACGGCGATATCCTCTGTCAGGCTTTGATGACCATGGGGCTCTTTGATACCAGGGAGAGAAAGATCGTGCTGCCGACCCCCGAGTGGCTACATGCCATCGGACTGGTGCCGGAAAAAGCTTAAAAAAAGACCCCATCTATTCACAATAGATGGGGTCCTGAGTATCGACTTAGAAAGAAAAACTACAGTTGAAGCTCATATCTTTAGACAGCGCACCGGAGACAAGAGACAGGCGCGACTGTTTAAGGAATGCGGTTGATCTTGATCATGTTCGTCGGTTTCATCTGATTGATCGGAATACCGGCCGTGATCACCACAACATCTCCCGACGACACAATTCCCAAAGCCTTGAGGAATTTTGGCAACTCCTGAACGAGGGAATCCGCATTATAGAAGGATTCATTGTTCACACCCTGAACACCCCAAACCAATGCCAATCGTCTCGTCACATCCGGCCGAGGACTGATCGCGATGATCGGTGTGTTCGGTCGCCAGCGGGAAATGGATTTGGCGATCGCGCCAGTCAAAGTCATACAGACGATAGCTTTCGCGTTTAACGCATCGGCGGCCTCACAGGCTGCGACAGCGATGGATTCATGGATTTCCCAGCTTCCTTCGGTCGTCGAAGTGTCGGCGATGCTCACCGGGGAGGGACGTTTGAAGGTCCAGGCTTCCACCTGCTCGATGATGGACGCCATGCGGCGTACGCACTCGATCGGATATTTACCTGATGCCACTTCACCTGAGAGCATCAGACAGTCAGCGCCATCGAGAACACCGTTGGCCACGTCAGCAACTTCGGCGAGACTCGCGCGAGGGTTGGTGATCATCGACTCGAGCATCTGGGTCGCGATAATAACGGGTTTGCCAGCGCGTTGAGCGGCGGCAATAATCTTTTTCTGCAGGTTCGGCACGCGCTCGACGTTGGCTTCAACACCGAGGTCACCACGGGCAACCATGAGGGCATCAGCAACTTCAGCGATGGCATCGATGTGTTCGAGAGCGGGAAGCATCTCGATCTTGGCAACGACAGGAACATCCGAGCCAAGCGCTTTGATCATCGCTTTGACCTGGAGAATATCCGCAGGATCCTGAACGAAGGAGAGAGCCACGTAGTCGACCCGGTTCGCAATCCCAAAGAGAAGGTCTTTAGAATCCTTGTCGGTCATCGCTGGAATCGAGAGCTTCGAATCGGGAAAGTTCACGCCCTTACGGTTCTTCAGCAGACCCCCTTCGAGAACGGTGACGAGAACCGATTCTTCCTGAACCTCAAGAACCTGAAGGAGGAGCAAGCCGTCATCCATCATGACTCGTTGGCCTGCCTTAACATCGTGCACCAGGCCACGATAGTCGATAGGGATAACCTTACGGTCGTCCTGCTCCACTCCATAACGGAGACGGAGGATCTCATTATTGAGAATTTCCTGGGATCCGCCAATCAATCGACCCACACGGATCTTTGGTCCCTGCAAATCCTGTAGAATGGCTACAGAGCGACCAAGTTCGGCGGCGATCTTGCGAATCGAGGCAATATTTTTGGCATGAGTTTCATGGTCGCCGTGCGAGAAGTTTAAGCGCGCAACGTTAAGCCCAGACTCGATTAGCTGCTTCTGAATCTCGTAGGTGGAAGACGAGGGCCCGAGGGTCCCGATGATCTTGCAGTGGCGGTGCTCAAAAAAACCCCGATTGGGAACAGCAGTTTCCGTGGTAGAGGACAAACTTGGCATACGAGTTCCTTTTAATCATCCGTCATTTGGTAAAATGACAAACGGAGCTTACAATCGTCATCCAGTTTTAACAGGAATTCACGTGGACCTTAAGAACTTTGTCAGATTTTCCGAAAAACATCCCAGGGAATCTCAACGTTAAGTGCTGATTTGGGAGATTCACAAAAAGAGCGGAATACCTGTTTCGCTTAAGGGGATCATTGAGTGTCACGGCAGAACCTACTCGTAGGGAAGAACATCGCAGACCGCTACTGCATCACCGGAGAGATCGGTGGTGGGGGTATGGGGCGTGTTTATTCTGCCATTCCTTTTTCGGACCCCTCCCAGACCGTGGCGATCAAAGTCATTGAGCGAAGCCGTCTCGATTACGAGGACGTTTTGCGCTTTCAGAGGGAAGCCGCTCTGATGAGCCGCCTCCGTCACCCAAACATTATCGCCTTTCACGAACTTGGCCTCTTCCGCCCCGAAGGTCCTGATGGATCGACCGTGGTTGGTGGTTACTATATCGTGATGGAAGTGGCTCAGGGCCACGATTTGAAGGAATCTCTGATCAAAGGCGGACGAAAACGCCTCGATTTCTTCTTCGAACTCGGCCTCCAGGTCTCGGCCGCGCTCGAATATACTCATGCAAAAAACATTATTCACCGCGATATCAAGCCGCAAAATATCATCATCGAGCGATCGAACGATTCCGAAGGCGGTCTGCTCGTCAAGGTTTTGGACTTTGGTATCGCGCGCCTCGGTGACCTTGATCTTTACAGTGATGAAGGCGCCGCTTCCGACATCGCCGGAACGCCACTTTACATGGCGCCCGAGAACTCGAAGTTTCTCGACGCTCCGATCGATCATCGCGTCGATCTCTATTCCCTCGGCTGCATGCTCTACGAAGTCCTGGCCGGCAAGCCGCCCTTTGGTGGTTCGACCCGTGAGAAGCTCGCTCGCGAGCACGCGATGTCGACTCCGGAATCTCTGACGACAATCCGTCCCGACATTCCAGATGTCGTGAACGATATCGTTATGAAGCTCATGGCAAAACATCCGAAAGATCGGTATCAGACTTCCTTCGGACTGCACGTTGATCTTCAGCGTGTGAAGAAAATGCTTTTGTCCGGTAGAAACCGTAGCCAGCGCTTTATCCTTGGCCGCTACGACCGCTTAAATATTCTTCCTTCGTCGGTGCCTATGGTTGGCCGTCAGGAAGACTTTGAAACGCTGGTCAGTAACTACAACGCTATCGCCAAAGACACGGGACGAAGCCGTCTCGTCGTCGTCCGCGGTGCGGGTGGAACGGGTAAAACCCGGCTCATGAAAGAGTTCCGCGGTTATCTCGCGAAGAACAAGATTCGTTATATTTCAACGAGTTTTTCCCGTCACGAGAACAACCTTCCCTTCAACGCTCTAGCCAACGGCTTTAATGAATACCTGGTTCACGTCTATAAAACCCAGCCGATCGAAGCGGAGGAGATTCGCCGCAAAGTGAAGACCCTCCTCGGTCCCACGGGTAAAATGCTGGCCTCAGTCGTCCAGGGTCTGAAGCCTTATCTCCTCGAAGACACGAGTGGTCTGCCGCAAATCACAGCCGAACTCGATCTTGATCGCGAAGGCGACTTTGCAGACTTTGCCAAGGCCTTCTCAGACTTCACGCGCTGCCTCGCGAATGAATCGGAGCCGGTCGCATTTTTCTTTGATGACATGCATTGGGCCGATGACAAGAGTCTCGATCTGATCGATCGCTTTTTGTCCTACAATAACTCCCAGCGCTTTCTCCTCATCATCTCCTACAGAACGATTGGCGTGCAGCAGGGTCAGGCTTTTCAAAACTTTCTGACCAAGTTTGCCAAACTCCGCCGCCGCTATCAGGAAATCGATATGGTTGCCCTCACCGATCCGTCGGTTGGGGAGTTGAGCCGCAGTATCTTAGGTCTCAATAAGCAGCCCGACAAAAACTTCGTGAGCTATCTCTCCGAGAAGACGGTCGGCAACCCGCTCTATCTCCTCGAATTGCACCGAAGCCTCGTGTTCCAGGAGATGCTGAGTCTCGACGATCAGGGCCGCTGGCGCATCGAACTCGAGGAAATCACCCGAACCGACGTTATCTCAAACTCGATTGATTTGCTCCTGAACCGTTTGAGTGAAATGCCGGAAGCGGATCGCCGCATCCTGGAGACGGCCGCTATCATCGGTACGCAGTTTACCTCCGATATTCTTCAGGCTCTGCCGGATTCGGATCCTTTGAGAATTTCCCGCGTCCTGAGCCGGGCGATGGCTTCAGGCCTTCTCATCATGACCAACGATCAAGGCCGGGCGCAGCCGAGTCATGCCGCGAGCCGTACCTATTCCTTTATGCACCGAAGTATTCGAGAAGCTCTCGTCGATGGCATGGCCACCGGCATGCGCAGTGAAGTCCACCGCCTCGTAGCGCTTCGCCTCGAGCATGCCGTGGCCAACAACCGGCCGCAGCTGATCTTTGGTCTTGCGCATCACTTCTTTCATGCCTGCAAAGCGCCGGGTGAGAGTGATCCTGTTCTCATCGAAAAAGCGATCGAGTACAACATGCGGGCCGGCATGAAGGCGATGGAAATCGATTCCCGTCTGACCGCGCAGCGTTACCTTGAAAACGCGCGATCGATGCTGCCTATGCTGAAGACACTCTCAACTGTGGTTGCCTTGCAGCAAAAATCGATCTATCACGCCCTGGCTGATATTCAGTTCGCCCAGCGCGAGTATGGCGAAGCCGCCAAGCTCTATTTTGATCTGAGAAAGATGAAACTGAGCAGCAACGAATATGCTTTCGTAGCCTACAAACTCACTCATTTGAGCCTTGTGAGCGGCAACGTTTCGGCGACTCTTAAAGAGATGGCGCAGAGCTTTGAAAAGCTGGGTTTCCCGTCGATTCGTCTCAATCTCTGGACCTTTGCCCGAACCGCCTGGCAGCTGGCGCAGAGCATACTCCTCCCCATCAATAAATCGATGCCGGGCCGGGCACTGATGAAGTCGAATCCCGACAACACCAGTTTTCATCCACTCTCGCTCTATCTCATCGGGCAGTATGCGGGTCTCGCCTACGATAAGCGGGTGGCTCTTGCTTACCACTCCGAACTCCTTGGTCAGTCTGTCAAACACAGTCTGCCCGAAGAGCTTGTCCTGCGGATGATTTGTGATCACGCGATTATTTTGAGTTACCTTGGCTTTCAGACCAAGGCCTATGAATATCTTGAACTCGTCTTCGAGGCGGTCAAACAAAAGTCGAGCAAGACTCTGGTCGGTTATGCCACCTATCAGCAGACTCTGCTCGTCGATCAGTATCAGGGCAAACTCGAGGATTTCCGCTTCAGTCTCGAATTGATCCAGA
The DNA here is from genome assembly GCA_004193325.1 of Pseudomonadota bacterium. GTDB lineage: Bacteria > Bdellovibrionota_B > Oligoflexia > Oligoflexales > Oligoflexaceae > Oligoflexus. Next base: position 10,537 of record SEDW01000014.1, read on the forward strand.
CCACCCTCGACACCCAGGATTACCAGCTGCAGGCGATGCAGGAACGCATCTTCCGCATCGTGACCTTTTTGTTTAGTGGCGAAGGCAAAGCGCTCACGCAGCTCTTTCAGTCTCTGCCGAATCTTCTGACCGTTAGACACTGGCTCACGGCCAAAGCCGTGAGTATGTACCTCTTCTGGCTCCTGCTCACGGATTCTCGCGAGCTGATCGTCAGCTACGGTGTCTTTGTGAAGAAGAGAAACTCCTCCCGTCACAACCGTCGCGGCGATCTCTTTTATCGCGTGATTGAAGCGATCGTCTCGCTTGCGGCCGGGGAACGGGAACATGCGCGCACAGCTTATTACGTCTTGCTCGCGAACTTTCAGGACAACCTGGAATCACCGCTTCTTTTACCCTATGAAATCGACTTTATGCTGCTCTTTATCGGTTTCTTCCCAGACGTTTTTGCCAGCGAATATGGTGATGATCTCTGGGCCAAGGACGAGATCGTGCCGGCCCTGCAAAAGACCCTGAAGATCGCAAGTCATCGCCGTCACCAACGTCGTGCGGTGCCGATGCTGATGCGTGCAAGGCTGATGGACCGGCTCGGCAAGAAGAAGGTCAAACTCTATTACGACATCGCCCTTAAGAGGACCAAGATCACTCAGCAGCCGCTGATTGAGATGCTGACCCGTATGTGGTTTGCGCGTCACCTGTCCCGGTCGCGGGCGATTCTCCGCGCGGATTACTTTGGAATGGCCGAAGAAACGGCCCGAAATCTCAACCTCGAACTCATCAGTTCGATGCTACGAAAAATCAGAAAAGACCTCGGCCAGCCCGCCGAACTCCTGCAGGACTTTTCTCAGGATTCCGGAAGTGGCTCGATGCTCAATGTCGATCCTCTGCTGCTCCAGCATTTGGCTTTAATGCCCCGTCTCAAGCCTGAGACGATCAGCCTCGAAGATGCCAAGCGCAACGTCTTTGAAATCATTCGCGCCAGACTTGATCTCGATCATGTCTATCTCATCAGCAACCGGGATGTGCAGCAGTTCGAAGAACGCGGTAAGCCGCCAACCGACAAGCTTCAGGAAATGATCGCCTACATTTCGCCTTATTTTAGCTTGAGATCATCGCTCACGATTCCAGTCGGTGACGCTCCCTGGCGCCAAAAATTCTCAAGTCCTTATCGTCCGACCCCCAAACCTATGGGCTTTCGTGAGGAGGCGACGTCGGTAACCCAATCCCTTGCCATCTCGCGTCATGAAACTATGGCCGAGAACACAGCGATTCTGCCGAGCGGGGATTCGGCCACGAATTCCACCAATCAGATGCGCGCGCCGACAGAAGATTTTGACGAAAAGACCGGTATCCGGGCGATGAATACTCTGGTGCCTGTGCGTTATGCCAATCAAAATCTGGGTCTTCTCTTCCTTGAATCGGCTAAGATTCAAGATGAAGACTCGACCGCGCTCCGTCATACCCTTGACTGTCTCGGCGCCGAAGTGGGGACCTGGATGCGGGCCTACCTGCCGATGGAAACCAAACCCGAGGAGATGCCTATCTTCGATTATACGGGCAGCGGCTATTTCCTTGAGCCTTGCCCCTGGCTCCACGTCTGGACCGAAGGTAACCTGCGTGGCGGCCGTGAGAATGTCTGGTATCTCGGTCTCAATCTCGGCGACGAAGGCTATCTCATGGTCTACTGCCGATTAAATGGGCCTGAAGAACTTCGATCCACTTTAAGTTCAAGGCTCTGGCATGAAGTCCTCACGATGCGCACGATCTTCTCAGGCGGCGGCCGGGCTCAGTTGAGTCCCGAGGAGATTCAGGAGTTTTTGGAGAAATATCTGCGTTCCTATCCTGGTGTTGAAAACCTGGAATCGATTGCATTGAGTTTCTCGGTGATTCACAAATCCACAGGCGACACCTGGTCGGGACACTTTGGTTCGTCAAGACCGATGTCACTTGGCACTGAAAACAACGTGACACCTCTCAATCGAGTTGTGTTAACACTAGGGAACGACCGTTCTCTCCGTTACTGGAAAGTTCAGGCGAATCAGGGGCAACGTGGTGTCTTTATCATGCCGCACGATTCCTCCAAGCTCGATCGACTGGATCTTGCGCCGCTGAGGGACATGAATTTTGAGAGTTTGTCCTGGGACCAGAAACGTTGGCGCTTCCTCGATTATTTGCGCCAAAGTCTTCTCGAAGGTCAGGTTCCCCGGTATTTTGTCGCGGCATCCTGGAATTTGCCTGCACAGCTGACTCAGTAAACAGTCGCCATTGTCTGTGAATTGTCTATGATTTGATAGTCGCTCCGCGTATGATAAGCAGCATTTGTCAGTCTCAACGCGCAGTAAACCTTAAGTAATTCTAATCGGGAGATGAAGAGATGATGCCAGGCTGGACCGAAATGTTGATCATTGCTGGGGTCGTGGTTTTGCTCTTTGGTACAAGCAAACTGCCTAAGCTGGGTGGCGCGATTGGCGAGAGCATCAAAAACTTCAAAAAGGGCATCAAGGACGAGAATGCTCCACAAATAGACGAGAAGAAAGACCAGGAGCCTAGAGCCTAAGCGAGTCAGTCCTTGCGGGGAGAGCGCTTTACGAACGACAATGGCAGGCGTGTCCTTAGTGGGTGCAGGAGTTGACAACGTTCTGACGGAATGAAGGCCATGCTGCAAGAATCTTTAGCTGAGCTGTTATCGAAAAAACTCGTGATGATCACGGGCAAGGGCGGAATAGGCAAGACGCTAGTGAGCACCGCCCTCGCGTTGGAAGCTCGCAAGTTAGGCAAGAAAGTTTGCCTCGTCGAGTCGACCGCTCACGATCAAATCGCACCATTATTCGGATCCCCGGCTATCGGTCATCAACTGACCGAACTCAGTCCCGGCGTCCATGTTATCAATCTCAATGCGCAGGATAATTTTCGAGATTTTGTTATCAAACATCTCGGCTTTGCCAAGCTCTTCGAGAAAGTCTTCACCAAGCCAATAGTTCGCTCTTTTATCCAGATGCTGCCGGGTATTCCCCAGCTGACTCTTCTCGGGCGACTGTTCCATTTCGTCGAACTCGACAAAGACAATAAATTCGACATCGTGATATTCGACGGTTTTGCTTCCGGACATTTTCTCAGTCTGATGAAAACACCGGATGCTGTCCTCCATTCCGGAATGACAGGACCTGTGATCGATGAGACCAAGAGGGTGAGAGATTTCCTCGCCGATTCCTCGAAGGTTGGTATCGCACTCGTCACTGTTCCCGAAGAACTTATTATCTCGGAAGCGCTCGACTTCAGCGCCCGCTTTGCCAAAGACAGTCCGGCCAAACTCACAACTGTAATTGCAAACCGCCGCTGGCCTGCGATTGCCCCCTCGGCAGCTGCCCTCGATTCCGAGCTGGAAGCGAGTCGTAGTTATTGGGAAGAGCAGCAGGGTTCGCAGCAGAAAAACCTGCTTCGCCTGCAGGAAGGCCTCAAGGCGATCGATCCCAAGTTGCCGCTTTTGGTACTTGAAGAACGCGGTTCGTTTGCTGAGCCGCTCGATGTTCCGTCGATGCAGGCCTGGGTTGAAGGAGCGGAACGACTATGACGCAGAAACTCAGCGCAATCGAAGAAGTTCTGATGAAGAGTAAGGTCATCGTTACTGTCGGATCCGGAGGTGTGGGAAAAACCACAAGTTCGGTCGCCATGGCTTTGATTGCCGCCCGCCTTGGCAAAAAGGTCGGTCTTCTCAGTATCGATCCGGCCAAGCGCCTCGCAGATGCCCTCGGTATGAAACTTGGGAGCGAGTTGAGACGAATCAAACTGAAACCCGAGATCAAAGGCACTCTGGATGCCGCGATGCTCGATCAGAAAGCCGTCTTTGATGAGATGGTCACCCGCTTTGCGCCAAACAAAGGCATCGCGGAGAAGATCTTTCAAAATTCAATCTATATCGAAGTGTCCTCGAATCTCGGCGGACCTCTTGAGTACATGGCCCTCGCCAAACTCGAGTCGATGTTGAGAACCGGAGGCTATGATCTGATTGTTCTCGATACTCCTCCCGATTCGCACGCACTCGATTTTCTCGCACGACCAAATATTCTCGCGGGATTCATTGAAACGGGCGTCATGAGCTGGATGATCAAACCCTTTCACCTGGCTCAAAAACTTGGGGCCGGCGCGATTTTTAAAGCCGGTGGCAAGATCATGGGCGGCATCTCCTCGATCACCGGGATGAAGATGCTCAAGATGCTTGCGGAGTTTTTGGTCCTGATGGAGGAAGTTATCATCGGCTTTAACCGGGTGGGACGCGAAGTGTCACAGGCTCTGAAAGCGGATACGACCGGCTTTGTTCTGGTCACGGCTCCCTACAATAATGCCGTGCGTTCGGCCCATCATCTTCTCAAAGAACTCAAAGCCAATAATTATCCGCTGCTTGCCTTGATCATGAACCGAAATCTGCCCTTCGCCCTGCAGAAATCGATCGCTCGATATCCTGCCGTGGCAGGAGCCGTGGAACCTGCTCTGAAACCGGGTTTTGAGATCCTGGCCAACCGTCAGCGCTACGCAGCGAGCCTTGCCGAACAGCTGGTCAGCGAAGCCAGACAATCGGCGGGAAAAGATGTCCATCTTCTGCTTTTAGAAGAGCAGGGACAAATGATACATTCCGAGGAAACCCTCTGGACTTTCGCTGATGCACTCTGCTCGGCGCGGACTTATGGGGATCAGACCACCGAGGCTTAAAGATTCGGGCTGTGTTAGAATAGAGGTATCTTTTGGCTGCGGACGGATCAGGGCTTATGACAAATCAAAATTTCTTGGTGACCGGCATTTCCGCAATCGGCAAGTACCTGGTGAACCTTGTGGAAGGACTCGGGTCTTTCCTCACTTTTGTGTATTACGTCCTGCGCGAGGCGGCCCATCCTCCCTTTCGTTCCCGTTTGATCTTTCAACAAATGTATTTCATCGGCAACGAGTCGACCTTCATCATCCTTCTTTGCGGATTCTTTATCGGAGCCGCAGTGACTCTTCAGGTCGGTACGGTCTTTACGCTTTTCGGCGCGCAAAGTATGGCCGGTGCTGCAAATGCCAAGGCTTTGGCCCGGGAACTTTCCCCACTCATGGCTGGCTTTTTGATCGCGGGCCGTGGCGGAGCGGCGATGACTGCTGAAATCTCGACGATGAAAGTGAACGAGCAGATTGATGCCATGGAAGCCATGGCCGTGGACCCGGTTGGTTATCTGGTTGTTCCTCGTCTGGTCGCTGCCGTCCTCATGCTTCCGCTTTTGGTCGCGCTCTTCAATATCAGCGGGCAGTTTGCCTCGCTCCTCGTCGCGACCAACATTTTTGATATCGATATCGGGACCTTCTTCGACAAAATGCTCAAGATCGTCAGCTGGCATGATGTCTGGGCGGGACTGCAGAAGTCACTTATTTTTGGGGCGATTATCGCGATTCTCGCCTGTCGCTTTGGATTAAATGCATCTGGCGGTGCCAAGGGTGTAGGGCAGGCGACAACGAACGCCGTTGTTACCATGCTGCTGGTCCTCCTCGGTGTCGACTTTGTCATAACTTACTTGCAGATTGTGGTTCAATGAACGATCCGATGATCCAGTTTAAAAAGGTGACCAAGATCTTCGGGACTTTCAAGGTTCTCGATGAGTTGGATCTCAATATCCCGGCCGGCAAGATCACTTTGATCCTCGGCAAGTCGGGTGAGGGCAAGTCGGTCACCATCAAACATATTATGGGCTTATTAAAGCCTAATAGTGGCGAAGTTATCGTCGACGGCGAACTCGTCAACGACTTCGATGAGAAACAGCTTCGGGAGTTCCGGAAGAAGTTTGGAATGCTTTTCCAGCAGGCGGCGCTCTTTGACAGTATGTCGGTCGGTGAAAACGTGATGTTTCCCCTTCGCGAACATACAAAAATGAGTCTTCCCGAGATGGAGGAGCAGGCGGCAAAAATCCTCGAGGACGTGGGTCTGCCCGGTCTTCAGGAAAAGATGCCAAGTGAACTCTCAACCGGCGAGAAGAAACGGGTGGGGCTCGCAAGAGCGCTGGTTCACAAGCCCAAGATTATTCTGTACGATGAGCCCACCACCGGGATGGACCCACTGGTGTCGGATATGATCGACAAACTTATCGTCGAAGTCTCCGCCAGACAGAAAGATTTGACCTCGATTGTCATTTCTCACGATCTTAAGGCGGCTCTCGATATAGCGGATCATGTAGTCATGCTGTATAAGGGTCGCGTCCAGCTCGCGGGAAGTCCTGACGATTTCCGCAAAAGTTCGGATCCAGTCATACGTCAGTTCTTCGCCGGCAAGGTCGAAGGTCCGATGGAGTTCTTCTAAGTCTCTCTGAAATCAGTCAGCGGGTAATAATTGCCGCTTAAGTTTTTGTGTTATGTGTCGAAGTAGTAAACACTGGGAATCTATCCCAATAAGGAGCTCGCCCTAGCATGAGTCGCATGGGAACAGAATTCAAAGTCGGGTTATTCACACTCTTTGGCGTCGCTGCGATTGCCTTTGCGGTGTTTTTTGTATCTCCCGAGCTCTTCGATAGAAAAGAAAAAAAGGTCTATAAGACCACTCTGAAAGATGCTTCCGGTCTTCTTATCAATACGCACGTGAAAACGAACGGTGTAAACATCGGTCGGGTCAGCGGCATTCGTTTGAATGAGAATGCCACCGAAATCCTCATGGAAGTGGAAGCAGCTATCTCGATACCGGAAGGTTCTGAGATCGCGGTTCGTACAGTCGGTTTCCTCGGTGACAAATTTATCGACGTCGTTCGTCCCGACAAGGGTGGAGCGCCAGTCGCCAACAACGGTTTTATTCCTCCTGCCAAGAGCAGCGGTGATATCGCGGAAGTTGTCGGCAAGGTCGGATCGATCGCTGATGATGTGAAAAAGGTGACGGAAAACCTCGCGAAGGTCCTCGGTGACAAGCGCGGCGAAGAACGTATGCTTCATATCGTGGAAAACGTCGAAAAGCTCACTCAGACCATCAACGACATGCTGAACGAAAACCGTAAGGACGTTCGCAGTCTCGTATCCAATTTTCAAGACGTCTCAGCTTCTCTCAAAGAAGTTGTGAACGATGAAAACCGTACTAAGATCGATCGCATCCTGGCGAACCTCGACACCTCGATGAACAGCATCAAAAGTGCCTCGGAAAACGCTCAGCTTATCTCTCAGCGCATCGAAAAGGGTGAGGGCACCATCGGTCGCCTCATCAACGACGACAAGACTGCAGACGATATTCAGGCGACTTTGAAAGATCTTCGGGAAGTGCTCTCTCCCGTCACCAAACTTCAGGTGGCAGTTGAGACTCATGCTGAGATCCGCCGCGATGAAAGCAACCAGACTTATTTCAACCTTCGCCTCAATACCCGTCCGGATTCTTACTACCTGATCGGTTTCACGACATTCCCGGACCGCGTGCGTGACACGCAGACCGAAACTCTTGATGCGGATACCGGCAAGCCAACGATTCGCGAACGTATTCGTGATGATCGCTCGCTTCGCTTCAACCTTCAGTTTGGTAAACGCTGGGGCTGGATCGGTGCTCGCCTTGGTCTCTTCGAATCGACCGGTGGTGCTGCGGCTGATGCCTACTTCTGGAAAGATCGCATGAAGCTGTCGCTGGAAGCTTTCGACTTCTCGGACAAACAAGACAGCTATCGTCGCACGGCGCATCTTAAAGCCTATGCAAGCGTGCTCTTCTTCGATCACCTTGTGGCTATGGTGGGTCTCGAAGATCCGACCAAGTTTAAAGATGGTACGAGAAAGGTTCGTAAGGACTTGAATCCATTTGTCGGCGCGGGTCTGACCTTCAACGACCAGGATCTCAAGACGCTCTTTGGAGCAGCTGGAATTGCTGCTAGCGGCTCTGGCTCCGGACT